>JAHEML010000893.1 GCA_024643705.1 Caldilineaceae bacterium
GGGGTGGGGCAAAGCCGACACGTGTGGGTGACAGGCCCCGTGCGCGAATTTTTCTTGCACATGTCCAACCGTTTTCAGAGCGCGGCAACCACAGCCTACGACACCCACATCACCAGCTATTGGCTGCCGGGCAACGAAGCCAGTGGGCGGGCTGCCCTGCAACAGACAGCCGCCGCCCTGCGCATTTACAGCGATCTCTTTGGCCCTTATGGGTACACCGACCTGCGGGTGGCACCGGGGCCATTGGGCATTCGGGGCATGGAATATCCCCAGGCTTTCTTGCTGGGCGTGCAGCTCTACGACACCTATCAAGCCGACCTGGAAATTCGCACCGTGCACGAAGTGGCCCACCAGTGGTGGTATCAGACAGTGCACAACGACCCGGTGAATGCCCCGTGGATGGATGAGGGGATCGCGGAGTATGCGAGCAAACTTTACTACGAAACCATACGGGGCCGCAGCTTCGGCGACAGTCTGCAAGCCCGCCGCTGGCAAGCAGTCATCGATCTCCTGGTGGCCCGTGATGCCGACGCACCCCTCAATCAGCCGGTGGTTGCCTACGACGACGGGACCCAATACGAGTCGGTGGTCTACGGCAAAGGCGCGCTCTTCTACGATGCCATCCGTCAGGCCCTGGGCGAGCGCCAGTTCAATGCTTTTCTCAAAAGCTACCAGAAGAACTACCGCTTTCGAATTGTGACACCCACCGACCTGTTGGCCGAGCTACGCACCTACGATCCCCAGGTGGCGGATTCGTTGTACGAAAAATGGATTGGGCCTTTGCCCGAAGAGCCAAGCACCGAGTAGAAACCGAGTAGAAACCGAATAGATGTTGATAAAAAGAGGTCGGAACCGTTTGGTTCCGACCTCTTTTGTTTTGTCAATCACTCAAGCACGCCCAATTGTAATGGTCGCTGGATTTAGTCCCCGCTGACAGAGGGCAGGTAGAGGGGCGATACAACACCCAGTTCATAGACAGCCGTGCTGACCTGCCGATCGCTCTGGGGGCTGATGTCGCGCACTTCCAGAATCAGGGTGATGGGTCGCACCACACCGTCGGACAGATCTTCGCCTTGGGGAGTGGGAACAGCGTACTCGATAGAAAGGCCCGACCCGATCAGGTTCTCGTCGGCCACACCGCCCAAGTACCAATTGTACAGGTAGTCTCCGCTGCCCGGCGAGAAGTCGAGCGCAGCATCATAGCCAATATCGGCCAGGGTGGAATTGGCATCCACAGCCGACAGGGTGAGAACAGTGCCGGGGGCCACCAAATTCGGAGAGGTGGTGTTATCGTCCTTGAGCACAACGCTATTCACACGGGCAATGGGTGGATAGTAGACCGCGTTGACCGGGAATTCTGCCTGGGTGGTGTTGACCACATCACCATCTACCACATTGTCGATGGTAAAGACATAGACAGGAATGAGCTGGCTCTGATTGAAAGCCATGGAGCCTTCCCAATAAGCCATGGTGTGGGTGGCAATTGTGCGGCTTTTGATGTCTGGCACACCTTCGTAGGCCATGCTGTATTGGGATTCCAACTCAGGATAGCCGTTCTGGTTCAACTCCACCAGCTTGGCAACAGTCTCATAGGGGAGCACCTGCACAGTGAGGGGTGCGTTTGTCTCCCGAGAGACAGGCGTCTGCACCGCCCGATACCCACCATTCGCGCCCACCACTGCCTCCTGCACCGCGGCTGAACGGCTCAACCCAGCCGGTACAGCGTTCGCCACTGTCACCAATAGTTTGGCCCCTGGCCCAACCACGGAGAATTGGACATTTTCCGCCGGGGTGCGTTCTGTTGCGGGAACGGTGTAGGAGAGCACACGGGAGTAGACAACATGGTTGGCCGTCGTCTCTTCCTGCAAAATCTGGCCCACGCCCGCATTGGCACGCTGAAGGGTTGGCTCTACAGCCTCGGCCAGCACATCCGGCTGCACCCCGGCAAAACGGGCATCGGCTGGCAACAGGCCAGCCCCACCCAAGAACTCATCAGCCATGGTAACAGCATCGGTTGCCGACAGGGCCATCATAGCCTGGCCTGCTCTGGTCACAGGCTCCGTCGCCACAATGTAGAGCTGGTCTGTGTTTGCGAAGGAAAAGAGGCCATTGGTTTCGTCAAGCTGCAATTTGTTATCAGCACTGAAACGGACGGGGGTCACTTCGGCGTCGGCCTTGAGCGCCACCCGTGACGACAGATGGGTGACCTGGGAGAAG
>JAHEML010000894.1 GCA_024643705.1 Caldilineaceae bacterium
TCCATTACGGACCTCTTTATCCATTGCGCAAGCCACTAGTCTTGGATATTTGTTGTATACTCGCTGCGCCCTGTTGCACCGTGTGGGTCAACTCGTGGGCCAGTAACTCTTTGCCAGCACCGCTACCGGGGTTGTATTCGCCCCGTTTGAAGAAAATGTCCCGGCCTGTGGTAAATGCTTTGGCCTGCACCGAGCGGGTCAACTTGTCGGCGGCTGCATCGGTGTGGATGCGCACGCCGCCAAACGTCGCGCCAAATCCGCTCTCCATCTGGCGCATCACTGCGCTGCTCATGGATTGCCCGCCCCCTTTGGCCCGGCGAATCGATTGCTCGATGTCATTTTCCAGCGCGCCCCCTTCTTGATAAGATGGATCGCTCTCCCGCTTCATCTCTAGCTCGTCTTCTTCGACCCGCTGAACGTCCTCCCGCTTCATCTCTAGCTCGTCTTCTTCGACCCGCTGAACGTCCTCCCGCTTCATCTCCAGCTCGTCTTCCTCGACCCGCTGAATATCATCCCGCTTCATTTCCAGCTCGTCTTCCTCGACCCGCTGAATATCATCCCGCTTCATCTCCAACTCGTCTTCCTCGACCCGCTGGACACCGGCAATCTGGTCAGCCAAAGGCACGCGCTGTACCCCCATCCGATTAGTCAGCAGGGATGGGGGCGCGCTCGAACGGCGCACCACCTCCTTCGCCACCCGGTCCGCCTCCTGCTCGTGCTTGTCGTTGACCGGCCCTACTTCCATTTTGGCCTGAATCGGCAATCTGTTTGCCAATAGGCGGCCTGTGGCCCGGTTGCCAATGGTGCGCTGGAGCTGCAACACATCCCCAGGGCGCAGCGACCCAGGTGTTGCCTGCGCCCGTTGCAATAGCAGGCGATTTTGCTGCGGATTGGCGGATTTGCGGTGATTCGCCTGGTTCTTTGTCGCTGTACTGTGTAATTGTTGCCTCGGAGAATTGTTCATAATCAACGCTTCCTTTGGTAAACAAGAGCCAACTTTCAGCGCGGCCCAGATTGAAGGTGCTTTGCGTTCGACGAACATTGAATCTATGCGCACAAGGGGCTACAGGAACCTCAGATTTCGCAGGTTTTCATGCACATGCTTGGCCTGGAGTATACCAAGGACAGGGCTGGACGTAAACCGTTCTACGCCGCCTCCCACCCTGCTACGCGTCTACTTGCCCATCTACCAAGCCGGGCGGGAAGGGTGCTGGCCGCTCGCACTGGCTACGCAGCACAATGTGCCGCCCCTCGTCCGAGGCCGTGTGGATCGTCTCCATGATTTCCAACACGTGCAGGGCCAAGTCGCCGCTCGCCCGGTGAGGACGGCCGCTGACCACAGCTTGCGCCAGGTCTGCCACACCCAGCCCCCGGCTCTGTTCAGCGTTGGCGTGGGTCAGGGGCATCTCGGTCCACTCATCTTCCCCGGCACGGCGCAGACGCACTGGCCCACCAAAAGTATTGGGATCAGGCACACTGAGCGTGCCCTCGGTCCCGTAAATTTCGATGCGGGGCAGTACAGACGCCTGCACATCAAAGCTGGTGATGATTGTGCCCACGGCTCCGATGGCAAAATCCAGCACGCCGACCACATGGGTGGGGATATCCACATCAATCACTTGTCCGGCCAGGGGCTGGCTGGTGATTGTGCGCTGGGCACGGCTGATCTGGGTGGAGCCTGTGACCCGGCGCACCGAGCCGAGCAGCGCCACCAACGCTGTGAGGTAATACGGCCCCATATCAAACATGGGGCCGCCGCCTGCTTTGTAATAGAACTCAGGGTTGGGATGCCAGCCTTCGTGGCCCCGGCTCATCATAAAGGCGGTGGCAGCTACCGGGCGACCGATCGCGCCGTCGTCGATCAATTTGCGGCTGGTCTGGATGCCTGCGCCGAGAAATGTGTCGGGTGCGTTGCCCACGCGCAACCCCAGCCTTTTTGCTTGGGCGACTAAGGCCTCACCCTCCGCCGCGGTCAGGGAGAGCGGCTTCTCGCTGTAGACATGCTTTCCGGCGGCTAGAGCTGCCATGGCGATTTCGTAATGTGCGCCGGGGATGGTTAGATTGAGGATGATGTCGATGGTGGGGTCGGTCAGTATCTCGTCCACCGAAAGGACACGGGGAATGTTGTGCTGGGCGGCCAGGTTCTCGGCGGCTTCCCGGCGGATGTCCGCACAGGCGGCGTAGCGGATCGCACCCAGACGGGGTGCGGCGCT
>JAHEML010000895.1 GCA_024643705.1 Caldilineaceae bacterium
GTGGGGGCCGACGCAGATTGTGTGGTCTTGAATGAGGATTTGTCGGTGCGGGCGGTGGTCGTGGGGGGACGTGTAACCTGATAAGAGAACGCGGATGGCGCAGATTAGGCAGATTGACGCGGACGAGAGCAGAATCCGTCGTCCGTCGTCGAACGCCTATTCCCGCCGAATCTCCCACAGCTCCACCACCAATTCGGACGGGAAACCAGTGGGGTCGAAGTCGTCGGTTTCGCTGGCTGTGCAGCCGCAGCGGGCAAATAGCTCTTCGATAGTGCGGGAAGAGTGGTGTTGGGCTTCACCGATGGTCTGGTAGAGGTAAACCGCCGAGGGGAGGATAATCGGGTAGCCCATTTCGTAGAGGGCGTAGGCTGTGCCAGCGGTCAGTGCCGGGAGGAAATCGGATTCACTTTGTACAATCGCCCCATCGCCCCGTTTGGCCGACACATCGAAGCGAAAGGCGAAATGTTCCCGCAGATAGCCCTGCTCCACCAGAAAGCCGCCCGCCTGGGCAATGGCCTGCTGCAAGAGCGCAAAATCGTTCGCGTTGACCAACTGGCTCGGCAACGCCAGCGACAAATGACTGGAAAGCTGCTGGAAGAAGCGCCGTCCCACCCGCCGGGTGAAGGCTCGCCGCTCCTTCTGGAGTGATTCCTCGTTTGCTGTACGCTCGGCCAACTGCTGGAAAGTATCCCGGTAAAAACCGTAGGAGATGGCGTCAAACTCGCCGGAACGGAAGCCGCCCAGCCCCCGCAAGTTCGCAAAATCATCCACCAGTGCCGGGCGACTCTCCCGGCCATAAACCAGCTCCGTATACTCCTCCACAAGCCGGGCAACCCGCTCTGGTTCTGCCGGTTGCACAGCGGCCCGCCACTCGGTCACAACCGCCTGGGCCATGAACCCCACAAAATGGTCGCCCAGTGTCCACCACGCCTGGAATTCGGGGTAGGGCTGGCGTTCTACTACCTCTTGCAGGGAAGGTGTCGTCACTCTTCATTCTCCACCAGTCGCTGTTCGACGCGAGCCAACTCAAGTTCTGTCAGCCCCGCGGCCAACAGGTAGCCGCGCACGCCGTCGTAGTGCATGCGCACATGTTGCAGCATGTCCAGAATCGTTTCCGGTGGGGCCGTGGGAACTTTTGACTGCAATGCGGCCAGTCTGGCGGGATCGTCTGCAGCGGCGGATTGCATACGGCGGAAGAGAGGCCAAAGGCGTTCTTCGCTGGCGGCGTAATCGGCGGCGATCGCTTCACCCGGGACGCCGACCAGTCCTAGCAGCAAGGCGATGATGAGGCCTGTGCGGTCTTTGCCTGCATGGCAGTGGAGCAGAACACCACCTGTCGGCGCATCCGCCACCGCCCCTACAATGGCCGCCACTTCTGGTTGGCAGTGGTCCAGTGTCAGACAGTAGATTGCAGACCGGCTGGGTGCGTTGTCGATCTGCTCGATGAATGGGGAAGAACGATTTTCCAGGGGAAGGTTGCGATAGACCGGAAGGTGCAATCGTGCGCCGCCTGCGCCAAAGGCAGATGGCTCAGCGGTGACTTCCGTTGGCCAGCGCAGATCGATAACCGTGACCACACCGTAGTCGACGAGTGCCTGCTGCCCCGCGGGCGTCAGCCGGGAAAGGATGTCGGAACGGATCAGGGCACGAGGTCGGATATGTCCACCGCCTCTTGTGGGCAATCCTCCCAAATCCCGGGTATTGCAACAGTCATCCCAGGCGAGGTGGGTCATTATGCGGTCAGTCCGTCCCTAATATGCGGTCGAAGAAGCCCTTTTTCTGCTCGGTTGTTTCGTCGCCAAAACTCTCGGACAGACGCCGCAGCAGTTCTTTCTGTTCGTTGTTCAGGCTGGTGGGGGTGACAACGCGCACAGTGACGATCAGATCGCCCCTGCCTGTGCGTTGCAGCCGGGGGATGCCCAATCCCCGGCGTCGGAAGCTCTTGCCTGTCTGGGTGCCTGCCGGGATTTCCAGCTTGTCCGGTTGGCCGTCCAGGGTGGGGATTTGCACTGTTGCGCCCAGGGCGGCCTGGGTAATGTTGATGGGTAATTCCATGTGCAGGTCAAATTCATTGCGTACAAAGACAGGGTGAGCCTCTACACCAATCACCACATAGAGGTTGCCAGCCGGGCCGCCCAACAGGCCGGCTTCGCCTTCGCCCGCCAAGCGGATGCGCGTGCCATCATCCACGCCAGCCGGTACGTTCACT
>JAHEML010000132.1 GCA_024643705.1 Caldilineaceae bacterium
GGCCGGTGAGACATTGAGTGCCACGGCCGCGTTCCAGAAGCGAGCACCGTCCACATGGAATTGCAGCCCGTGGCGGTGGGCCAACTGACCGACAGCATCCATATAATCTACGGGCAGGGCGCGGCCACCGCAGCGGTTGTGGGTGTTCTCCACCGCCACCAGCCGGGTGATGGGAAAGTGTTCGTTGTCGCCGCGGATGGCTTCTTCGATGTCGTCCAGTTTCAGGGTTCCGTCGGGCTGGGTGGGTACGCTGCGGGGGTGGACGCCGCCGAGCGCGGCCGACCCTCCTTGCTCGTAGAGATAGATGTGGGCCAGGTTGCCCAGAATCACCTCGTCGCCCCGGCCACAGTGGGACAAGACCGAGATCAGGTTGCCCATTGTCCCACTGGGCACGAAAACGGCGGCTTCTTTGCCCAGCATGTCGGCGGCCAGCCCTTCCAGTCGGTTGACGGTGGGGTCTTCTCCGTAGACATCATCGCCTACGGGGGCGCTTGCCATGGCTTCCAGCATGGCGGGGGTGGGGCGGGTTACGGTGTCCGAACGCAGATCGATTGGGGTGGTCATGGGAATCCTTTTCTGTGGGTGATACATTCATGGGTAAAATTACGGCAGGTAAGAAAGGCATATTTCACAATCAGGGCAAAAAATATGTCGGCAATGATCACTCCGGGCTAAAGACCCGGAGCTATCGAGCAACGCCGGATAAATCCGGCTTAAAAAGCTCGATTTGCCAGGATGTACGCCTTTTGCGTCTCTGCCTCTTTGCGACTTTGCGTTAAAAAATCTGCTAAAAGCGAAATAGAGTACGTAAAAAGGTGTAAATGACTTCGCTATCTGTCTGAGTGTCGCGGATGAGCAGGCCGCCTTCAAATTCCTGTACAATGCCGGTGGTCGCGCTGGCGGGTGCGGTGGCCCATCCCAATGTGCTTCGCACTGGGTTGTTTTCTGCCCAGAGCACCCCCATCCCTTTCACTGGTTGGAGCAAGCCAGGAGAAGGCGTATCGAAGGCGGGTTCGGGCGGTATCTGGGGCATGCCTTCGTTCCATCTGTCAGGATGTCGCTCCCATTGGCCGTTGCCCGCAAAACGCACGTAGATTTCGCGGGTGTCGTCCCGGCGCAGCATGAGACCATTCTGGAAAGGCTGAACCACAAAGCCAATCAGCGTGCCCTGATCGATGGCGCAACCTAACGTTTCACGGTTGTTGTCCTGGCGCAGAAAGTTGTAGAGTTCTTCGACGGCCACATATTGACAAGCCACAGCCAAAGAATCTTCCGGCGTCGGTGTCGGCGCGACCGTGGGCTGACTTGTGGGCAGGGGAATTGGTGTCTTTGTGGGTTGGGGCGTCGGTGTAGGCGTGGGCGATGGCAATGGTACTTTTGTCGCTGTGGCGGTCGGTGTTGCCGTTGCTGTTGGCTCTGTCGTCAGCGTGGCGGGAATCTCCCCTGGCGTGCTGCCCGCGTCGCTATCTTCCAAGGTGGGCGAAGGTGGGATGTTGGTTGGCGGCAGCAAGGCGGGGTTTCGTGTAGCTGTCGCCATTAGCACCACCGGCTGACCGGTTGGGGTGCTGCCGCCGCTGCTGGGCGGAAAGAGACGCTCGAAAGGAAAGATACTGCCCGCGCTGATCAGCACAATGCCCATAAAGATCAGGGCTAGCACGCCAACCCCACCAACGACAATGGGTTGCCAGTTCACCTTTGTTTTTCGTGTAGCAGGCGTAGGGCTGACCGGCAGTGGTGTGGTGGGTCTGGGTGGTATGCGTCTAGCGGGCACATCGGCTGTAACCGGAGCCAGATTAGATGCAGTCTGGCGGCGGGCAGTGGCCGAAGATGTGACAATCACTGTTTCGGTGGACTGGACTGGCGGAACGGGCGTGGTGGAGCTGAGGCTGGAAAGGGTGAGGGTGGAGGTGGCCTCGTTGTGATAGGCGTCGCTGCCCGGCTCGGCCAAGGCGCGACCAGCAGCCATGGTCAGGGCGTCGGCCATTGCCAGTCCACTGGCATAGCGTTGGGCTGGCTCTTTTGCCAGTGTCGAACGCAGCAGATCGACCACGCGCGGGGGCAACGCGGCCAGAATATCGTCGGGGATGGTGACCGATTCGTAGACGTGGGCATGGAGAATCTGTGTGGTCGAACCAAGAAAGGGTGCCCGACCAACCAGGCAGCGGTAGAGTACGGCCCCCAGCGAATAGATGTCGCTTTGGGCTGTCACATCCCGGCTGCCCGCGCACTGTTCAGGGGCCATGTAGGCGGGTGTGCCGATGGTACGTCCTGAATTTGTGAGTTCGGGTGTGTCCAGCGCCCGGGCAATCCCGAAATCCGACAGAAGGGGAACCACAGGGTGATCCAGGGCTTCCAGTTGAACGCTGCCGGGCGTGCCAGGGCTGGTGGGGCGCAAAAGGATGTTGCTCGGTTTCACATCCCGGTGGATTACCCCAGAGCGGTGGGCATGCTCCAGGGCACGGGCGATGGGGATCAGCAGGTTGCAGCTCTCTTCGGGCATGAGTTTACCCCGGCGTTCCAGCAGGCGCGCCAGACTTTCGCCTTCGATGAGTTCCATGGCGATATAGGCGACGCCGTCGGTGGGGGCATCGCCCACCTGCAAGGTTGTAACGATGTTTGGGTGGCGGAGCGTACCGGCTGTGCGGGCTTCCTGGCGAAAGCGGGAACGGGTGACATCGTCGGCGCCGGGGAGCAGCACCTTTAGCGCGACTGTCCGCCCCTGCACTTGATCATAGGCTTGGTAGACGGCGGCCGCGCCACCACTGCCCAGCCGTCGCCCGATCAGATAACGGCCAATCTGCCGTCCGGTCAGATTGGCCGTATCCAGAGGCTCCCCGCTTGGGGGGACGCTATCCGATTCAAAGAGAGGACGTTCGAAAGAGTTGGACACAGGTGCGCTAACTATTGGCGTGCAGTGCAGCTTTTGGTATGATTTGGAATGGTCTTCTTTTGTACAAGACGCTGATGGTGTGCAAGATGTTCGGGTTGTGCGAAATGTTGCTACAGCCAGAAGCCATTCTAGCACACGGACAAGAGTGAGCAAAAGAAACGGCGAAATTTTCCCCCTTGTTTTCAAAGGAATGCGTTGTGAGCCAGTTTGGACGTTTGATATGTCTCTCTGGGCCAAATATGGGCCAGGAATACGAATTGAATGGCGAGGTGATTCTGGTGGGGCGGGCCGCAACCGCCCATATCGTGTTGGCCGACGGTTTTGCCAGCCGCCAACATGGGGAGATTCACCGTATTGACAATGGGTATCAGATACGAGATTTGGGCAGCAAGAATGGTGTCTATGTGCGGGGTGAGCGTTTGGGCGCGGAGAGCCAGGTCTGGCTGAATGATGGGGATGAAGTGCAGTTTGCTTCTACCCGTTTTCGCTTTCAAGATCCATCTGCCACTCTGACAGCACCTTCGTTGATCGCCGTGCGCGAGCCTGGTCTGCGGGTCGAGATGGCAACCCGTCAGGTCTACGTGGATGGCGTGGTGCTTGATCCCCCCCTGAGTGTCAAACAGTTCGACCTGCTCTGGTATCTGTATGAGAACCGGGGGCGGGCCGTGAGCAAAGACGAAATTGCCATGCAAGTCTGGCCGGAAAACGAGGGTGATATCTTCGACGCCAACATTGATCGGATGGTGAGCCGAGTGCGCAGCCGCATCGAGCCAGACGAAAGCGAAGAAGCACGCTTTATTGCCACCGTGCGGGGGTATGGCTACCAATTCGTTTTAGGATAAAGAGCATCAGGTCGTTGCGACCGATTGCACCTTGTCCCCCTCTCTTGCCCCCTGAATTCACCCCCTGAATTCGCCCCCTTTGTCATTCGCCCTCTTTTCCTTGGCTGCAACCCCTGCCCAAAGCCCCTTATCCTGCAATCGTTCCACGGCAAAAAAGAGCGCAATTCGGCTGCGACAAACAATAGTAGGCGAATACGCAAGCAAGCGTAGGCCAACAGTCCGCGTTCCGTCCCCATCCCTTCTGAAAAAATTCTGATAAGCATGTATGCTAGTGACAGCTTGCACCGCCTGTGCAAGCTCCGCTTTTCTACTGAAAGGAATTGGCGATGAGTTTGGCAACAACTCGATCCTATCCCTCCGTCGGTCTGCCTTTGGAACTAACAGCAACAATCCACGCGGCCCGGGCCGGCGATGAATCTGCCTTTTGCAGACTATGTGAATTCTATCAATCGGCAGCAGAGCGGGTGGCCCGCCACATCTTGCGCACGGAAGAGGCCGCCGCCGACGCGGTGCAGGATGCCCTGGTGAAGGTGTACAAAGCCATCCCCCAGTTCGAGGATGGCAATTTTCGTGCCTGGCTGCTGCGTATTGTCACCAACACCTGCTACGACCATCTGCGTCGCCAGAAACGCCGCCCAACGATCAGTTTGGATGCCCTGCTGGAAGAATCTTACACCGAGATGCCCGATACACGCGCCAGCAATGATCCAGAACGGATGATGCTGCGCCGGGAACAGCGAGACTTTCTGCGCAGCATGATCGATGAACTATCGCCCTGGCACAAAGAGGTGGTGGTGCTGGTGGATGTGATGGGCTACGATTATAGCGAAGCTGCTTCCATGCTCAACCTCCCCCTTGGCACGGTCAAGTCCCGCCTGAGCCGGGCACGGGCCACCTTGCGGGATCGACTGACCGCCGCCAACTATCTGCCCGGCCCCGTTCGCCACTAATTTAACCCATACAATTCAACCCCTACAATTCAACCCCTACACACTTGATCCCATGCTGATCGCCCATCTTGTGCCAGGCTACTTTGCCGCCGAGTGGTCTGCTGGCCGGCAGGTCGCCGGGTGGAGCCACCGGCAACGTCTGGTCGCCTGGTCTGTAGCTTTGGGCAGCACTGTCGCCCCAGACACCGACGTCCTCTACAACGCGATTTTTCGTGGCTTTTTCAACCATTCCTGGTTGTGGACCCATAGTCTTTTCCCCTACCTGGGCGTTGGCCTCCTCTGGATCGGATTGCGCGCCTATGCCCGCTGGCCTTTCGGGCAAACCCTGGTTGGTCTGGCGGTGGTGGGCGGGCTTTCCCACCTGCTGCTGGATGTAATTGCCCACAGCACGCCCCTCTTCTACCCCCTTTGGTCTGCGATGATTGGGTTTTCATCTGCCCGGGTTCAATCGGGTGGCGTTGTCGGCTATCTCACCGATCCCATCTTTCTGTGCGAACCCCTGCTCCTCTCCCTGGCGGCTGCCCATTGGGTATGCAACCACAGACTTTCTCGACGTACAACCCAACTGGCGCTTGTAGGCGTGAGCGGCGCGACTCTTGCGTTTGTATTCCTCTTCCTCCTCTTGCTTCCCATTTTGCAGGAGATAGTAGTCTTTTAGGAGTCGTTATTGGTCTGCACGGGTCTGATCAGACATTGTCGCTTATAGGATCAGAAAGAGAGAGGAATCTGCCATCCAGAATCGATCCATGTGGGAAGCTAGGATCAATGGGGTTGCCAAAACTGCCCCATTGATCCCAGCCCTTTATGCCGAGAGACTCGTCACTTTCGTGTAATTACAGGCAAGAAGATTTTGGCTGGATTGTCAGCATTTGGTGTTGGTGTTCTGGTTGGAGTCGCTGTCGCTGCTTTTGTCGGTGTTCTGGTCGGGGTCGCTGTCGCTGCTTTTGTCGGTGTTCTGGTAGGAGTTGCCGTCACATCTGCTTTCCCCCAGAACCCGCTCTGAAGTTGAAACGTGCCGCCGGATGCTGGCGCATCGGCCACAGCCTGACCAATGCTGCCGCTTACCCGATACGGCCCGCCTGCACTTGTGCCGCCGCCGCCGCTGACGACTGTCCATGGCAAAGTGATGCCACCTGCCGCCATCAGTATCCCAACGCTCAGGCCGGCACCCAGCAGCAGAACGACAAGCAGCACCGTTCTCCTGTAATGGCTCGTTTTGAACAGTGGGTGCTGTTGTCTGCTCATTTTCCCGCCTCCGAATCAGCGCTTTCCTGCAATTTCAGTGCAGCATCCTGTGCTTGTTCCAGGGCATAATTGACGCCTCTACTGGCTGGCTGACCAAAAGCTTCTGGGCTAAGATATGTTCCCCGTTCAGAAGGGCTTTTATCCTCTTCCACCACAATGCGATGGGCCTCGGCATAGGCGTCGTGTCGGATGCCGGTGACCTGCCACGAGACCTTCAGGCCCGCCGCTCCCCCGGCAATCTGGAAGCGATTGTCTGCTATCTCCTGGGCAATGTACAGGGGAGCGAATCCACCGATAGGAGTCAACTGGTAGCGAAAGTCTTGGTTGAGCGCCTGAAAATAGTCAGGTAGCTCCACTGTGGCTGCGCCATTTTCGTCCAGAATAATGTTGCCATTGTAGACATTCATCATGTCCGGCGATTCGACGAACGAGTGGCTGAGGGTGCGATTCTCTGGATCAAGGGGATGATCGATTTTGAAGGTCCCGGCAGACTTTGAAAGGGTGCCGACGACTTCCAGATTGCCAGCGATTTTTACTCTGTCGGCAAAATAACCAGCATATCCGCTGGCCGAATTGGTATCCCCATAGACACCATAGTTGACACCGCTGAAGCTGCTGGCATAGCCATAGGCGCCAATACCTCCGCTACTATCACTTCTACCATAGACACCGCGATTGGAGCCGGTGGAACTGTCAGCGTAACCGTAGACGCCTATGCCGTCCGAACTGATACTCTTACCATAGACGCCGTAATTGACGCCAGTGCTGTTTGCTGCATTGCCCACGACGCCCCGGCCAGTGGTGCTGTAACTTAACCCAAGAACACCGTACGTTGTACCGGTTTGGCTAGACGCAGTGCCCCAAACGCCCACACCACTTGTGGCTACGGAATTTCCGCTAACCCCAACGGCGTTGCCTGTGGTAGCGCTGTTCGTACCGTATATCGCTGCACTTTGTCCGCTGGCGGCGGAACCATACACGCCATAGCCAGTACCTGTGTTGGCCGTACTCTCACCATAGAGACCGTAAGTTGTACCGGTTGCCAACAGCCCAGTTCCATTCGTATTCTCTAGCCTCAACCCAATACCACCGCTCCCACTCCATAATTCACCAAAGTGATCGTGGCTATTGTTGAAGGCGGTGCAAATCCAGGATGACCCACTTTTCTCGACATGCTGCCCGCTGGTACAATTTAGCTCGCGCATCAAATCGTCATCCGTGTTATCTTTGAAGCCCGCTGGCACACCTGTCAAGCCAGCCCAGGGCGCTTTCTGGCTCCACAACGATTGGGGTACTGCTGTCAATGCCTGGCGAGGACTCAGGGTGGTAAAGGTTCCACTGCCGCTGGGTCGTACTTTGATTTGGATCCAAAGAGCCGTATTTGAAAAGAGGGAGCCAAAATCCAATGACACAGTGAAAAGTCCACTCGTCACGGTGACTGTCGATTTAGTCAGAGTGCTGCCTACTTGGGTGCCGCCGCTGGCCGCATTGAAGAGGAGAAATTGGAGATCATAATTGCCATTGGCGGGGCTACCCCCGTTGTCCAGCCTGCCCTGAAAGGTAAAGGCTGTCCCCAATGCGACATCTGTTTCGGTAGGCGTTTGGGGCGTCTCACCCTGGGCCTGTGTTCTCTGAGCACTTAGGAAGGTCAGAATCAACCCTGCGCATACGGCAGCCATCAACACGACCATATACATCATTTTCTGTTTCATGTTTCCCCCACCGGAATCCCGGCAGTATAGACCTTCAAGTATGTGGTGCACGATGGAGTGTTCTCTTCGGCAATTATGAAAATTGCAAAAAAGATTGGATCACGCAAAGGGTTCGGTGCAAGAGATTAGCATCCTGAACACTTGCGCTTTGGGTTTCGGGGAGGGAATGGGGACACTATGGCGGGCAATTGCATTGAAACCAGAGCAGTTTTACCGTAAGCGGCCTGTACCTGGCGTCAAATGGTTGACAAGCGCTAGCATCCGCCCGTTGGGGGCGAGATGGGCATGGGGGTCAAAGGTAACCAAAGTCAGTTGTCTTTGATCTAGTTGTCATCCGTTGTTGCTCACCCCCTTTCCGATCACTGTTTCG
>JAHEML010000133.1 GCA_024643705.1 Caldilineaceae bacterium
CGGCAAAAGTCACTGGGAACGCTTTTGCGCTGCTGTTCTCTCGGGCAACGACAAGCAGTCGGAAGCACTGGTTGCATTGCTCTCTCCGTCCGATACGCCTGCACTGCTTGATCTGGCCCAAAACACGGGTGAAGGCCGTTGGTGGGCTGTGCGGGGCTTAGCCCAAGTGGGGAACGAGCGAGCACTTTCCTTTGTTGTCGCTTGCCTGGCCGATGCCGATGCCGGTGTACGATCGGTTGCTGCCTTGGCGTTATCCTCTCTCCACCAACGCCACCCGACTGCTGTGCAGCCTCTTCTTGTCCGTTTGGCGGATTGTCTGGCCGACGAGGATGGGCTGGTGCGTCAATGCGCTGCGGATGGCTTGGCCCAAGTTGGCGACGCCGCAGTCGATCTTCTGGCAGCACAATTGGATAGTGAAAACCAGGGGGTGCGGGTGCGCGCCGCCGGGGCCTTGCATCGCATTGGCACATTGAAGACGGCTGCTCCCCTGTATCACCATCTGGACGATTCTAACCCGCTCGTCCGACATTATGCCTTCGAGACTCTGGACCGACTGGGGCTGCTGACGAATCTTCTTCTCGTCCGTGGATAGCTTCCAGTCGGTGCCAGGGATCTGATTTTGAATAATCACAAATAAATTCTGTTGACTACCGTGTGGAGAAAAAACGGTAGTTGCATTATTCTTTGGCAAGCACTATAATTTATTTATGGCTTAGATTCCTAAGATCACCCCGCAAAATAAGTAGCCAACATCAGATTGACACCAAATACAGCTTAACCCTTAACTCTTTTCACCAAAAGACAGATGATCGTCAATGGTAAAGATACTCCGTAAAACCCTAGTCCTATTCTCGCTTATCAGTGGATTTCTACTGCTCACTGGCTGCGTGTCCGATCCGCTGCTGGTAGCCGAATCTCTCCAACTGATGTCGGATTTCGCGCAGCAGACGCCCCCTCATATCGAAAAACTCGACGCAATGGGGGATTCATCTAATGGGTCGGAGCAGAGCAGTACGGCAACCGACCAAACCAGTACAACAGAAACCTCGCCAGGCACGTCTTCTAACAATGCCCAGGCCGCATCAACGACAACCGTTACTGTCAAAAACAGTCGAGTCAATATCCGCAGTGGTCCGGGGCTTGAACACCAGCCTATTCAGACTGTCAGCACTGGCACGGTGTTCACGACATCTGGTTCGACGAGCAACGGTTGGTGGCGCATTTGCTGTTTCCAAGGGGTCAATGAAGATCCAGACCAGCCAACGTTGCCCGCTTGGGTTTCGGGGCGGGTGGTTGAAGCTAGTGCAGATGCTGTCGCGCTGCCCATTTTGGAAACGCTCTTTCCGCCAAATGTCAGCGCTGTGTGGGATGTAGACTACCAATGTGGGTCGGATCGTTGTGTCGAGCGTGTATGTACGGCCGAAATGATCGCCACAGAACGTGATGATTTGGACAGCTTCTGGCTTATTATCGATAGAGAGGTCATCTGGGCTAATGACTGCGGTGAAAATACCACTTTGCGACACCAATTAGACCGATTTGATGGCAAAGATTTGTACACTGGTCAAACAGAAGTCTTTCTGGTAGACTATTGGCATGGGGCTGATTCTGGCCCAACCAACAGCATTTTTACACTATCCGATGATCGAAAAGTGGCGGCTTGGTGTGATAACCAGTTGACCGATGAAGTGCCGCAAGAAAATGGTTGGGTGAACACGTACGTCGGAGCGGCTTGTTATGATGTACGCACCGGCATACTACTCTCGATGAATTACATCAAACGGTGGTTTTATTCTGGTGAGTTCGAAGGTGAAATCTATGATCGTGCCTATCTAGGAGATTTTGAAGTCTATGAAATCACGCTGAACCGTACGAATATCGAGCTTCTATATGAGAAGTAATGTTGCGCAGGTAGCATCAATAGCGTAACAGGTGGTTTGAAGTATCATTCCTCGTTGTATGAAGTCCAACAAAACATCGCAATTTACATCGCCTTAGCTGTAGCCAAAAGTTGGACTGGATCGTGTTTGGGTATCAAAGTGCTTTGGCACTTTTGAACCATATTGTGTCGCAGGTTCATTTTATTCTGATGAGCCTAAGTACAGTATCTACTTTCCGGTTTGTCTGCTGTTTCGCAAAGGAGATGTCGTATGCCAACTTCAGGTCGTTCAATTCGTCGAAGTCTTCTCGCTGTTCTCTTGATTGTGGCGCTGCTGTTGCCCGCATCTGCCGTTCTGGCCGGTGATGGTGACACTGGTCCCAATCCCCATATCGTTCCCATCTTGGCCAAGCGCACAAGCCCACCCCCTATTCCCCACTCCGATGTGTTGAAACCGAATGACATTTGGAATCATGTCGTTGCTTCCAATCTGCCTCCGCAGTCGCATGAAGCATCTGATGTTGCCAGTGCTGATGGTCTCTCCAATGGCAAGCCGTTCATTCTAAAGACGACCACTAATATCGCTAACGGCATTACGTTGAACTACATGAATGCGCCTGCGCCTTCTGTCTGCAACAATTTCGACGCCAATGGCATGTGGGCCAGCCGTTCAAATCCAAAAGCCCACAACGATGTCTTTACGGACTGGTTTGGTGGTTGGGGTCCTTTTGCGGTTGATGATGGCTATCGACAGGCCAAAAATGTCGTCTTCTCCAAGGAGAATGCGGTAGGTCCAGGTGAAAACTATGACGACGATGGCAAATCTTCTGCTGTCGGCGACACGGTGGACGGACGTCATTCTGCCAAGATTGCCAGTAGCCAACCCTATGCTGCTGGTTTCGCCAGCCCGATCTTCCATGCTGATCCTGGTTCTACAGTCACAGTTTCGGTCTATTACCTGATCATCAACCATGGTAACATTGCCCACAACAAGCGTTGGGATTACGACTGGGCTTCCCTGGGTGTCAAGGCAGATGCCTATGGCGACACAGCGCAGTATGTGAATGGCTATACCCGTGGTCAGTGGCACGTGATGGAAAACACCGTTACTGTCGGCGATAGCGGTATGTTCATGGTCATGATCCAAGGCGAAAGCCCGGCAGCACTCAACTCCAACATCTACTTCGACGATATCTCCATCACGGTTGATGGCGAGCCGATGGCAAGCTGCTACTAAAGCATTGTTGGAGAGACCAAAGCTTTCTCGTAGCTTGAGCACGAGATTGCCCAGTTAGAGTAGAATGAAAGACAAACGCCCTCGCATCATAATTGCGAGGGCGTTTGTCTTTTCTCGCACCTCACAAGCCTTCAATCCCTGTGGTGCAATGGGTTGCAAGGAAAAGCTGCCTACGGAAAGTAGCATTTCTCTCCCACACTGGCTATAATCAAGAAATTCGACTTTGTGTACAGGGTCGAACTTCTACTGTCCCAACAGAGACGCTCCACCCTAATTGCACCGACTGCGTCTGTGTCCCACCTGCGAAGGAGAAACTCCATGGCAAAAATGCGTGCCGATTTCATCTGGATGAATGGCGAGATCATTCCGTGGGACCAAGCCCAGGTCCACGTCTTTACCCACGCGCTCCATTACGGCAGCAGCACATTCGAGGGCATTCGGGCCTACGAAACCCCCGACGGCCCCGCCATTTTTCGCGGACGGGAACACTACGAGCGTCTGCTCTTTAGCTGCAAGGTGGCTCGTATCCCATCACCGCTGACCGTGGACGAGTGGATGGATGTGACAATTCGGGTGCTTCAGGCCAACAAACTGCGCAGCGCCTATGTGCGCCCCTTGGTCTTCCGTGGATATGAATCCCTGGGCGTAGACGGGCGCGGCTGCCCGGTGGACGCGATTGTGGCGACTGTCCCCTGGGGGCGCTATTTGGGCAGTGAAGCCATCGACAACGGCGTGGATGTCCAGGTGAGCAGTTGGCGACGCATGGCCCCCAATATGCTCAGCCCCATGGCGAAAATTGGTGGCCAGTATGTTTCCAGCCAAAATATCGTGATCGAGGCCAAGGACAATGGCTTCACCGAAGGCATTGCCCTGGACGGCAACGGCCAGATCAGCGAAGGCAGTGGCGAGAATATCTTCATTATTCACAAGGGCATCATCTACACCCCGCCCATGTCCAGCAGCATTTTGGGGGGCATCACCCGGGACAGCGCCATCACTATTGCCCAGGATTTGGGCTACCAGGTGAAGGAAGCCTCCATGAGCCGGGAGATGCTCTATCTGGCCGACGAAATTTTCTTCACCGGCACTGCGGCCGAGATCACTCCAGTGCGCTCGGTGGATCGAATGCCCGTGGGCGACGGTAAACGGGGACCGATCACCAAAGCGGTGCAGGATGTCTTCTTTGGCATTGTGGAAGACGGTGCGCCGGACAAATGGAATTGGCTGACCCGTGTGAAGTTGGGGTAAGCATTGGGGATTGGGGAAACAAAAAGCGGGCGGCATCACCGCCCGCTTTTTGTTTCCCCAACATCTACAGACTTGGACTCATTTCCAACACCGCCGCTCCCCACGTTAACCCCGCACCGAACGCCACCAGCATCAGCCGATCCGTGGGCAGAATGCGCCCGCTCTCCAGATTTTCGGTCAGGGCCAGAGGAATCGAGGCCGCTGACGTATTGGCGTAGCGGTCGATGTTGACGATGAACCGCTCCAAAGGAAAATCCATCAACTTGGCCGCGGTCTGGATAATGCGCAGATTGGCCTGATGGGGCACAATCCAGTCCATGTCGGCCAATGCCAACCCGGCTTGGGCCGCTGCCTGTTCGCAGGCAGGGCCAACCACCCGGGTAGCGAACTTGAAGACCTCTCGCCCATTCATCTCCACATAGTGCTGGCGGCTGTCCAATACCGCCTGGCTGAAAGGCTGGGCCGATCCGCCACCACGCATGATAATCTGCTCGCTCTGGCTGCCGTCCGAGCCGAGAACGAAGCTGCGCAGCCCGCACGAGCGATCCGTGGCCTGGACGACAACCGCGCCGGCCGCATCCCCGAAAAGCACGCATGTCGAACGGTCCGTCCAGTCCACAAAGCGGCTGAGCAACTCGACACCCACCACAAGAATCGTGCGGTAGGTGCCTGTCTGGATAAACTGATAGGCTGTGCTCAGCGCATAGACAAAGCCCGTGCAGCCGGTGACGACGACAAACGCGGGCACATCCGTTGCGCCCAGCGCGTGCTGCAATTGGCTGGAAACTGGCGGCGTATGATGATCCGGCGTGGAGGTGGCGACGATAATCAGGTCTAACTCGGATGGCTGGATGCCCGCCTTTGCCAGTGCCGCCCGGCTGGCATGGAGCGACAAAGTGCAGGTCGTCTCATCCGGCGCTGCGATGTGTCGCTCACGGATGCCCGTGCGCTGAACGATCCACTCGTCGCTGGTCTCCAGTTCCGCGGGCAGATCGAAGTTCGTCAGCACTTTCTCCGGCGCATACGCGCCCCAGCCGGTCATCTGCCCGTAGATGGGTTTGCTGCCATTTCTCACGGCGTCCTCCTGGACAAATTTGAACGATGCATCCAACTCGGTCGCGCTGAATCCCTATGCTGAAAATTGAGCGAGGGTCCGAGAAATATCGCTCAGTTCCCTATGGGCGCGCTCCTCCGCGTTCGTGTCCCCATTGGTTACACCCCACACGGATGCTGAGCCAATATGCATTGCCCTGTATAGTTCCTGGCGTATATGCGTTGCCCGGTCATTCGCCCGTTTTCCATACCCTTCGTGAAACGCGTCGATGATCGCCTGCCATTCTGACTCTTCTTGTCGTATCAGCAGAAGAAAGAGAATCCAATCCGCCAATGGATCTCCCCACCACGCCCGGTCAGCGTCAATCACACCGGCGATGATCGCTTGCTCGCTGTCACGCTGTACGATCAAATTGAATGTCCAAAGGTCGCCGTGAAGCAATCGGGGTGTGTCAATTTCATCCAGCAGTGAGGTTTGGGTTAAGGCGAAATCTGTGATCGTTCTAAAGGCTGGGACATTCATTTTAAGGGCCAGCATACTCTCGCGAATCCTGTCCAGACGGTCATAGATCACATCGCTCCATCTGGGAAATTGTCGTCCCGGGTGAGGATAGCCGAACCGCTCCCCACTGGTTGCATGCATCTGTTTGACAATCTTTCCACACTGCTGCCATAGTGAAAGGGCCTGTTTATCTGTCAGTTCATCCTCGATGTCACTCCAGTTTTCCCCTGCGATGTAGTTCTGAAACATATAATCACGTTCAATGATCTGATGGGTGAAATCAGCCAGTAGAACCTTCGGCATCAACGATGCGATAGACGCAAAATGGGGCTGGATGTGATACTCGCGACGCATCAGAGCCACATCATCCCAGTAGGTGTCAGCGTGGTCGGGTGGAGCAATCCGCAGGATCACATCGTTCCCGCCGACAAGCCCGATCCGGTAGGTCTCGTTGACAGTCCCCCCGATCACTTCCTGTATTGACTCGATTTCTCCCTCGCTGCCAAAGCCGCGCCTGCACATAGCGGCAATTTGCACAGGAGTCACTTTCTGGTGAGTGGCATTCGTCATTTGCTCTCCGCGCCTGGTAGACCCGTACGCTTGATCTGTCGTTGATGAGTGGTAACGCCAGTGTACTCGGCCCGCATAGGGCCGTCAAGCGCGCGTCACAGCGTTGCATCATTGCAGGGCCGGGGTAGGGATGCTAAAATCGGGTCAGACATTCTTCGCGCCCCAAGGAAGCCCAATCCATGAGCAACTATCACGACGAAGCCGTCATCCTCAGCGCTGCCCGCACGCCGGTGGGTCGTTTGCAGGGTAGTTTGGGCACTCTCGGCGCGGCCCAATTGGGTGCAGCCGCGGTGCGGGCCGCGGTAGAGCGTGCCAATCTGCCCGATCCCTCACAGATCAACGAAGTGTTGATGGGCAACGTGGTGGCTGCGGGTCTCGGCCAGAACATCGCCCGCCAGTGTGCTATCCACGGCGGGCTGCCTGTCAACGTGGGCGCAACCACCGTCAACAAAGTCTGCGGGGCCAGCCTGAAAGTGGCTATGTTGGCGACACAGGCCATCCGCCTGGGCGACGGCGATCTCTTTGTGGTGGGCGGCGTGGAGAGCATGAGCAACGCACCCCATCTGGTGGATGGCCGCCTGAACCAGCTTCGCTATGGCAGCGCAACCCTACGCGACGCGCTGGTGGTGGACGGTCTTTGGTGTGCGTTCGAGGATTGGGCCATGGGCCACGCAGCCGAGTTTATCGCCGACGAATACGAAGTGACCCGTGAAGCCATGGACCGTCACGCGCTGGAGAGCCACCGCAAGGCCATCGTCGCCATCGACGCGGGCCGTTTTCAGAAGGAGATCGTTCCCGTGGCTGTCACCGGACGCAAGGGTCAGGTGACCCTGGTGGACACTGACGAATCGCCCCGGCGGGAAACGTCGCTGGAAGCCCTGGCGAAATTGCCCGCCGCCTTCCGGGATGATGGCCGGGTGACAGCCGGCAACGCGCCCGGACTGAACGACGCCGGGGCCGCGCTGGTCATCGCCGGGGCCAAGAAAGCTGCGGCTATGGGCGCGACACCCCTGGCCCGCATCGTCGGCTACGCCCAGGTGGCGGTAGAACCAAAATATATTTTCGACGTGCCTGCCAAAGCCATCAGCAAACTGCTGGACAAAATCGGCTGGACCCTGGCCGACGTCGACCTGATTGAATTGAACGAAGCCTTCGCCGCCCAGATTCTCGCCAACGGCTATGCCCTGGCGGATCAAGGCTGGGATTGGACCAAAGTCAATGTCAACGGCGGTGCGATTGCTCTGGGCCACCCTTTGGGCGCGACAGGCGCGCGGCTGCTGACAACCCTTGTCCACGCGCTGCACCAACGGGGTTTGCAGAGGGGCATTGCATCTCTCTGCCTGGGTGGGGGCGAGGCCGTGGCCGTGGCGATTGAAAGGAGCGAATGACCATGCGTTCTCTCGAATTATTGATTATCGGTGCGGGGCCGTTCGGCTTGGCTATGGCCGCCCAGGCCCAACAGGATGGGGTGGACTATCTTGTGGTGGGCCAGCCGATGGACTTCTGGCGCAGCCACAT
>JAHEML010000896.1 GCA_024643705.1 Caldilineaceae bacterium
TTTTACTCCGAAGCATCGATTGCGGAGTTGCAGGAAAAAGCCGCGCGCAATGTGGCGGATGTGTTGCAGGGGAAGGTGCCAGCACACATTGTCAACCGGGACGTGCTGGGGCAGGCCAACTGTCGGATATCAGCTACAGCCTGATTTTTAGTAACACCTGTGCCCATCACTCCGCCTGGGAGCACTGGGAACGAGAACAACGATCACAACACAACAAAGGAAGAACCATGCCCACCATTCGGATTTTGGACGCACTGGAAATTCTCGACAGCCGGGGGCGCCCCACTGTGCGCGCCACCTGCGTGCTGGAAAGCGGCAGAGTGGATGGTGCAGTCGGGATCGCATCTGTTCCTTCCGGCGCGTCAACCGGCATGGCCGAGGCGCTGGAACTGCGGGACGGCGACCCTGGCCGCTATGGGGGGTTGGGCTGTCGCAAAGCGGTGGGCAATGTGAAAGGCGAAATCGCCGCCGCGCTGGTGGGCCAACCATTCGCCGACCAGCCCAGCCTGGACAAGGCCCTGATCGCACTGGACGACACGCCCAACAAATCTCGGCTAGGGGCCAACGCGTTGCTGGCTGTCTCTATCGCCTTTGCCCGGGCCTGCGCCGCCGAGCAAGGCATTCCCCTTTACCAGCACTTCGCCGCTATCCACACGCCGGGGGAGAAAGCCAAGAGCCTACCTCGCCCCACCATCAACCTGTTCAGCGGCGGCAAACACGCGGGGGGGCAAGTACCTATTCAGGACGTGCTGGTTGTGCCCGTGGCCGCCAAAACAGTGGACGAGGCGCTGGCGACCACCTACGCGGTCTATCAGGCTGCGGCGGCGCTGTGCTTGGAAAAGTATGGAATGCGGGCGCTCACCGCGGACGAGGGTGGGCTGGCGCCCCCATTTCCCCATGCCGAGGCCATGCTGGACGATGCAGTGGCGGCCATTGAGCGGGCCGGTTTCGTACCGGGAGACGAGGTTGCTCTCGCCATCGATGTGGCATCCAGCCATTTTTACGCAGACGGACGCTACCACCTGGGGGGAGACCCGCTGGACAGCCGAGAGATGATCACCCATTTGTCCGGCTGGCTAGAGCGCTACCCAATTGTGAGCTTGGAAGATGGCCTGGCCGAGGATGATTGGGCCAACTGGCCCCTACTGCGACGTACGGTTACCGGGCGGGCGCTGGTGCTGGGGGATGATTTTCTCTGCACCAATCCGGGCCGAATCCGCCGGGCGATTGAAGCGGGCGCGGCCAACGCGCTGCTACTCAAGGTCAACCAGATTGGCACGCTCTGGGAAGCTGCCGAAGCCAGCCGCGTGGCCCAGGCCGCGGGCTGGCATGTGACAGTGAGCGCGCGCAGCGGCGAAACCGAAGACGACTGGCTGGCTGATCTGGCGGTGGGCTGGTCGGGAAATCATCTCAAGGTTGGTTCTATCACCCAGTCCGAGCGGTTGGCAAAGTACAACCGGTTGCTGGTGATCGAGGCAGAAACCGGATTAACAATGGATCGCGGATGACCCAGATTGCGCGGGTTGACGCGGATCAAGCAAGGGTATACACCTATTTCCCTTCTCGCACACCAGACGCTATAATTCGACCCTATGAATCCTGACTTGTGGCGCAAATTTCTCTGGTCGCTTTTGCTGGCCTTTCTCGTCTACATCGGGCTGATCCTCTATGGGGATTGGCGGGCGTTGCGGGCTACTTTGTCCGGCTTTCCCTGGGTTTGGCTCCCCGTTGTTCTGGGGCTGACCCTGGTCAACTACGGGGGGCGGCTGATCAAATGGCACTGGTATTTGCACCTGGTAGGGGTCGACATTGCCTTTGCCGACAGCGCCCGCATTTTTGGGGTTGGTTTTTTGATGGTTCTTACCCCTGGCAAGGTGGGCGAATTTCTCAAGAGTGTGATGGTGCGCAACGTGACCGGCACACCGGTCGCCCTCACTGCACCGGTGGTGCTGGCCGAGCGCATAACCGACGGCTTGGCAATGCTGATTTTGGCAGGCATCGGGCTGTTCGCCTTTGCTGATCCCACAACCCGGTTGGCCGCGGGGGTGGCAATGCTTGGCATTTTCAGCATCATTGTGGTGATCCAGGTGCGCCCCTTAGCCCTATGGCTGCTGCACATGGGCGAACGTCTGCCCCTCATTCGTCGCTTTGCTGGTAGCCTGGTTCAGCTCTACGAAAGTAGTTACACTCTCCTGCGCCCGCGCAA
>JAHEML010000897.1 GCA_024643705.1 Caldilineaceae bacterium
CGTACCACGACATATCTTCCCTTTCCCCGCTTCCCCCAATCTCATGCCATCGGGTACAATCACCCAATGGCCCGTTCACCCAAGCACGCTCTTTCTCTCCTCATCGACTACACACCCGCCATTCGCCAGAGCGCAGGGATCGGGCGCATTATCCGCGGCCAGGTGCGGGCGCTGCTGAATACGGGATCAGATTTCGATGTCCGTCTCTTTGTGGCCGGGCAAGTAAGCCAGGCCGAACGCGAGGCCGCACCCCTGCCCTTGCACACACTGCCCTTCATCAGCGAAAAGAATCTCATCCGGCTCTGGCATCGACTCAACATCCCATTCCCCCCGGTAGATTGGTTTGCCGGTGGCCAGGCCGATCTGCTTCACGCCACCGACTTTGTGCTGCCCCCCGCCGCGGCCCGTCGCCGCATCGTCACCGTGCACGATCTGGCTTTTCTGCGCTACCCGGACGCGGCCATGCCCAGCTTGCACCGCTATCTCAATGTGGTCGTGCCCCGTTCGGTCAAAAGAGCCGATCATCTGATCGCCGACAGCCAGCACACCGCCAACGATTTGCAGGAATTGTGGCAAATACCTGCCGAGCGGATCAGCGTTGTGCAGGGCGCGGTGGACCATGCCCATTTTCAGCCGGTGGCGGATTCTGGGCGGCAGGAAGCTGTGCGCGAAAAATATGCCATCGGCCCCCGCCCCTTCATTCTGGGGTTGAGCAAGTTGCAGCCCCGCAAAAACTTTGCCCGGCTGATCCGAGCCTTTGCCGCAGCGCGAGTGGAGGTTGCCCTGCCCCACCGGCTTGTGATTGGTGGCGGCAAAGGTTGGCTTTTCGATGAGATTTTCGCCACTGTGCAAGAGTTGGGGTTGGAAGAGCATGTGATCTTCCCCGGTTTTGTGGACGATGGGGATTTGCCCGCTCTCTTTTCGGCGGCTGATTTTTTCGCCTACCCATCGCTATACGAAGGCTTCGGTCTGCCCATTTTAGAGGCCCAAGCCTGCGGCACGCCAGTGCTCACGGCGAACAATTCCTGCCTGCCCGAAGCCGGAGGGGATGCGGCTGTCTACGTGAATGCAGAGTCGGTGGAGAGCATTGCCGCGGGGGTTGTGCGGATGGCGACGGATGGGCGGTTGCGGGCTTCGCTGGCAGAAACCGGAATTGCCAACGCACGGAAGTTTACGTGGGAGCGCAGCGCGCAGCAGTTGCTGGATGCCTACGCGAAGGCGATGAGATGAGAAAGCTCACCCTGGCGACGATAGCCGAAAACCCCGACGATTTTTCCACTCGATTTGAGTTGGCGACGGGGGAGCAGTTGATTTTGCGCCCCTTGATTCCCGGCGATGTGGAGAAGTTGGCCCGCTTTCTCGCCGACCTCTCCCCCGAAAGCCGCCGCCTGAGCACTTTTTCCAGTTACGACAGGGCCACGGCACGGGAACTGTGCGACGCGATTGCCCGCTACGACAAGCTGCGCTTTGCTGTGGTTGAGCAGACCGCGCCCGATGAGCCGATTGTGGGACTGCTGGAATTTAGCTTCGATCTCACGGCGGGCGACATTCTTCGCTATACGAAACACAATTCCCCGTTGAATCCAGCCACGGATTGCCGCTTTGGCCCCACGTTGGCCGATGAATGGCAGAACAGGGGCATTGGTTCGCTCTTGCTGCCGCCCCTCTTCGCTGTGGCTCGGCGCTTTGGCCGTACGCGGATCATCCTGTGGGGTGGTGTGCTGGCCGACAATGCCAGGGCAATTCGCTACTATGCCAAGAACGGTTTTGTACATGTGGGGAATTTTAGAAATGATGAGGGGTTGGCCTGCTGTGATATGATAGTTACTTTGGATAACGTACAAGCAACCCCACCCTAACCCTCCCCATTCTGGGGAGGGAACTAGATCGGCTCCTCCCCCAGACTGGGGGAGGCTGGGTGGGGGTAGGTAGTTACTTTGGATAACGTACAAGCAGAATAGGTGGAATCGATGGAATCTAAGCTGGTCAGCGCTTCCGAGACCCATATCAATCAGTTTATGAATCCAGAGCACGCCAACAGCCTGGGCAATGTGCATGGGGGTGTGATTCTGAAGCTGTGCGACGAATGCAGCGGAATTGTGGCAGCCCGCCATGCCCGGCGGCCAAGCGTCACTGTGGCTATCGACAGCATGACCTTCCACGAACCTGTGCGGTTGGGGCAACTTTTGAATCTGCGCGGACGTA
>JAHEML010000134.1 GCA_024643705.1 Caldilineaceae bacterium
AAGAGCGTGTGCAGGAGTTGTTGAAGACAGTAGGATTGAACCCCTATTTCATTAACCGGTATCCCCACGAATTTTCCGGTGGACAGCGGCAGCGGATTGGCGTGGCGCGGGCCTTGGCGGTGAACCCATCGTTTATTGTCTGCGACGAACCGATCTCGGCGCTGGATGTCTCCATTCAGGCCCAAGTGATCAACCTGCTGGAGGATCTTCAGCAAGAATTGGGGTTGACCTACCTGTTCATCGCTCATGATTTGTCGGTTGTGCGCCACATCTCCGACCGTATCGCCGTGATGTACCTGGGGAAAATTGTCGAGCTGGCGGATCGAGATGAACTCTACGCCAACCCGCAGCACCCCTACACCCGTGCGTTGCTCTCGGCAGTGCCGATTCCTGATCCAGAAATCGAAAAGAAACGCACACGTATTATTCTGGAGGGTGACGTGCCCAGCCCGGCCAACCCACCCAAGGGTTGCAATTTCAGCACCCGCTGCCCCCGTGTGATGGACATCTGCCGGGAAAGAGATCCAGAGTTCAAAGAGGGCGACAAAGGTCATTATGTGGCCTGTTTCCTCTACGAGTAAGTGGTACACGCTGCTCACCTTCGGGTAGGCAGCGTTTTTGTTTTCATCATTTCAAGGAGAATTGTATGACAAAGAATCTCAGAAGGTCCGTCTTGCTGGCGGTTTTGCTGATACTGGCAATGGTATTGGCAGCCTGTCCGGCGCAACCAGGCCAGGTGGTCGAGGTGGAAGTCACCCGTATCGTCGAGGGCGAGTCCCAGACAGTCGTTGTGACCGCCACACCCGAACCTGTCATGCCTGTTTCGTTTAACGCCCCCCGTACTGACACATATACGGACATTTCCATCGGCGACATCGACACAATGGACCCCAATCTGGCTTATGATACGGCTAGTGGTGGCCTCATTATGAACGTGATGGAAACCTTGATTTGGTTTGACCACACAGACGCCACCAGCTTTGTGCCTGTGCTTGCCACAGAAGTACCCAGCGTGGAAAATGGCGGTATCTCTGCCGACGGTCTTACCTATACCTTCAACATTCGCGAAGGTGTCACCTTCCACAATGGCAACGACCTGACCCCCAGCGACGTCGCCTATAGCTTCCAGCGCGGTCTGCTTCAATCAGACCCGAATGGCCCCCAGTGGCTGCTGTTGGAGCCAATTCTGGGCTATACATCGGGTGATGTGACCGAAGGGATCGCCGAAGGCGAATATGCTGGTGATCCAGAGGCCCTGAAGGCCAACGCCACCGCCGAAGAACTGGTTGCTGTGTGTGAGAAAGTTCAGGCGGCCGTCTCGGCTGACGACGACGCCGGCACTGTCACCTTCAATCTCGCCGTTCCCTGGGGTCCTTTCCTGGCAACTCTGACCCAGACCTGGGGCGCAGCCATGGACGAACAATGGGCCGTGGAAAATGGTGCCTGGGATGGTTCCTGTGACACCTGGTCCGATTACTATGCTCCGGGCGCAGAGAACGACGAATTGTCCGGCATTATCAACGGAACCGGCCCCTACATGTTGGAGAGCTGGACACCGGGCGAAGGCTATGTCCTGGTTGCCAATCCCAACTACTGGCGCGCCGATGACGACCCAATGTGGGAAGGCGGCCCGGCTGGCGCACCTGCTATCCAGCGCATCGTACGCCGCATTGTGACAGAGTGGGGAACCCGCTTTGCCATCCTGCAGGCAGGCGACGCCGAATGGGTCAACGTGCCCCCGGCCAATCGACCCCAGGTTGACGAATTTGTGGGCGAGACCTGCGATTGGCGCACAAATGAGTGTACACCAACCGACAACCCGGATGGCCCCCTGCGCAAATGGGGCGATCAGCCCAGCACAAGCCGCACAGATGTCTTCCTGAACTTCAATGTCAGCACAGACGAAAACGGCAACAATCCCTATATCGGCAGTGGTCAGTTGGACGGCAACGGCATTCCTGCTGACTTCTTCAGCGACATCCATGCCCGTCTCGCCTTCAACTACTGCTTCGACTACGACACCTACATTGCCGATGCGTTGAACGGTGATGGCGTACGCAACAACGGCCCCATCATTCTGGACATGCTTGGCTACAACCCAGACGGCGAGATGTATATGTTCGATCTGGACAAGTGTGCCGAAGAAATGGCCCTGGCCTGGGATGGCGCGGTAGCGGAGAATGGCTTCCGTCTGCAGGCTGCCTACAACACGGGTAACGATACCCGCCAGACCATTGGCGCTATCTTGCAGGCCAATTTCCGGTCGATCGATCCCAAGTACCAGATCGAGCTGGTCGGTCTGCCCTGGCCCACCATGTTGGCCGCCTTCCGTGTTGGTCAACTGCCAGTAGTTGCCAGTGGTTGGGTGGAAGACATTCACGATCCCCACAACTGGGTGCAACCCTTCACCGTGGGCACCTACGCTGGTCGCCAGAACCTGCCTGATGATCTGAAGGCTCAGTTCCAGGAGCTGGTGAACGCTGGTGTGGCAGCTTCGGACCCAGCCGAGCGTGAGGCGATCTACTTCGAGCTGCAGAAATTGCACCACGAAAGTGCCATCCAGATTACGGGCGCTCAGGCCACCGGTGTGCGGTACGAACAACGTTGGGTTCAGGGCTACTACTACAACCCAGCTCTGTTCGACAACTACTTCTACTCCTTTGGTCTGGCTCAATAATCCAGTCATGACTTAAAAAATTCACCGGCAAGGGCGCGCCCTTGCCGGTGAATTTTCTGCCCCACATATCCTGCAAACAATCTCTACTGGCGCTATCCACTCAGCCGTCAGCCTGTGTGCAGCGAAACGAGTACCGACAATTTTTGAAATAGTATGATTCAAGGCGGACGATCGATGACAGCGTATATTCTCCGGCGATTGGTTCAGTTGCCCCTCACAGTTTTTGGTGTCACGATTCTTATTTTTCTAATGCTTCAGGTACTCAGCCCGTCAGAACGAGCAGCACTATACATTAGAGACATTCCCAAGAATCCAGCTCAAATCGACCGGGTGATCAAGCGCTATGGGCTGGACAAGCCGATTCATATTCAATATATCAATTGGTTGATTGGCACTGTAGACCAGGATACTGGTGACAGGGTAGGCGGCGTTCTTCGGGCAGACCTTGGTTACTCGCGTACCGGACGCGAACCAGTGATCGATCTACTCTTGCGGCGACTGCCTGCCACAGCCGAGCTGGCTATCTGGAGCTTTATACCCATCCTGGGTATTGGCATTTGGCTGGGAATCATCGCGGCCATCAACCACAACAAATTGATCGACCAGATTGCGCGAGTATTCAGCATTGTTGGCTATTCTTTCCCTACATTTGTGTTTGGCCTGCTGGTGCTCATGCTTTTCTATGCCAAGACCGGATGGTTCCCGCCGGGCCGTTTGTCGGATTGGGCTGTCCAAGTTGTCAGCGATCCGGGATTCATCCAATATACGAGCTTAAATTCGTTCGACGCTCTCCTCAATGGCCGTATCGATGTCTTTCTGGATGCCTTGCGTCATATGTTCCTACCTATTATTACGCTCTCCTATCTTTCCTGGGCGCTGCTATTGCGTGTCACACGCTCATCTATGCTGGAAACCCTAGGGCAGGACTATATCCGTACGGCCCGCTCCAAGGGTGTTGCCGAAAAAAATGTAGTCAACCAGCATGCCCGTCCTAATGCTCTGATTCCGGTGGCTACTATCGGCGGTCTGACTGTGGTGGGGTTGCTCAATGGGGTGGTGATTACCGAGACGGTCTTCAACTATCCGGGGCTGGGGTCGGCGGTGGCAGCCGCAGCGGTCAGTCTGGACGTACTGACTGTATTGGGCTTCGTACTCTTCAATGCTACTTTACTGATTTTGGCCAACCTGATTGTAGACGTAATGTATGCCTTCTTGGACCCCAGAGTACGTCTGGGATAGCATTGGGATGACAGAAGTTTACGGATGGTCGGTTTTTGCGAAAAGGCGACCACCTATCTATCTTATCAAGGAACCTGTGTCATGACGACAACGACGACAATTGCCCCAACGGGTCGTAAGCGGATCAAAACAGATGACGGCTTCTTTTTGCCGGAGCCAAGCCGCCTGGAAAAGGCGGTAGGACCAGAGTCAGCGCGTGTCATTCGAGGCTTGCTGACCAATCCCTTGTCTGTCACTGGCCTGGTTGTCGTTATCTTTTTTCTGGTTGTGGCTGCAGCTGCCCCGGTACTGGCGCCACCCTTTCAGGCCACCGCCGACCCATACCAGATACCCCGTGATGGATTCGGTCCCACACCCCAAGAGCCAGGAAGCATTTGGAAACGAGACGTTCCGCCGGTGCCATTCTGGTACGAGGCGGTTACTGGCAAGCAGGAATGGGTGCACCTTTTTGGCACAACCAGCGGCCAATTCGATATTTACTATGGCATTGTTTGGGGTACGCGCACCGCTCTTCTGGTGGGCGTACTGGTCGTCTTTTCCGGGCTACTCATTGGCCTGATCATTGGCTCAATTTCTGGCTATTATGGTGGTTTCACCGACGATTTTCTCATGCGGATCACCGAGATATTTATGGCCTTTCCATTCTTATTGGCCGCGCTCACCTTGTCAGCCATCCTGGTGCCGCTCTTTGGCCGAGGCATTTGGCCCTCGGTTATTGCTTTGGTCAGCTTTGGGTGGATGGGCTATGCCCGTGTGATCCGCGGTGACATTTTGGCAACCAAAGAAAGGGACTACGTCTTGTCGGCCCGTACCATTGGCGCCAAAGACGGAAAGATTCTCTTGCGTCACATCCTGCCGAATGCTATTTTTACCACAATGGTATTGGCCTCGTTGGATGTTGGGGCCATTGTTCTAACCTTTGCCGCCCTCAGTTTTCTGGGCGTGGGTACAGACATTGGCTATGCCGACTGGGGACAGGTGATCAGCTTTGCCCGCGCATATATCCTAAGCCTGGACACCTACTGGTATATTATCGTCTACCCAGGTGCTGCTCTTATCCTCTTTGGTCTGGGCTGGAATTTGATCGGTGATGGTCTGCGGGATGTACTTGATCCCCGCATGAAAAAGTAGGCATACATCTCTGCAAGCAAAGCCCAAATTGTGGGTGAAAAGCGTGAAACATGAATTGCGAGGACACCCGGGTTGCTCTCGCGCTACATGTTTCACGTTTCTTATTGGAAGATATTGGAAGACGGATGTAGTGATTTGTGAATAGAACAGCATTTTCGAACTATCTGGGCATGTTATTTGGGGTGACAATTGGGATCGGATTGATCCTTGGGCTTTGGCTTCCCGCCGTGATCGAACTGGCGGGCGTACCCTTGAGAGCCTTCTATCCGACCCTGATTATCGGCTCGCTTCCAATTGTCATAATTGCAGGTCTGACGGGACTGATCTCGTCTCGTTTCTCCCATGCAGGTCTCAGTGCCTTAGCCTGGTTTGGGGCCGCGCTTGCCATTGCCAGCATTATCGGTTCCTTGCTCTACCAGGTGCAGACAGTGGCAAGCTGGCTGATCGATAGACAGTTTTGGGGACAAACAATCCACGAGACGAGCAGTGTGTCGCGCTTGCGGGGTGGCTTCGCCGGTTTCTTCATCGTCTTTTTGCTCACCGTGTATGGGCTGATGCAAGAAAATCGCCTCGACGGGTTGCGGGGGGAAATAAGCGAGCGCGCCTGGTTAACTGGTCGCGGATGGTTTCTGCTGTTGCTTGGGCTTGTGCCGATTGTCGCCGTAGGTATCATCGCCAATACCATCGTACTGAAACCCGTCTACGCTGCACCCGCCGTTGTGCATCAAGCCATCAACGTTGCGCGCACCACCAACGGTGATCTCTTTGCCTTGAGCCAACAAGAGGGTGTCAATTACAACGCGTTCAAGGATCAACGGGACGATCTGGCTGGCCCTTACACATTACAAATAGGCCAAATCGAGTGGGGGCCTATCAACACGATCTATGTGATGGTGGAGTTTGAAAGCGGCGTCTGGCTCGTCTGTCATGTGATGAACGAGCGCCTCTCCCACTGCAACGATGCCAGCCTACCCTATTTTGTCGGTTTTCGTTCTCTTCTGCGCATGGGCGAGTTGCCTGCCGATTGCATGGCTTGCCGTTTTCGGGTTACCGAAAGCCAGCAAGTTTGGTTGAGCGCACGCCAAGACCAATTTGTCAACGCGCCGAGGGACCCAGTCATTACCAAAGTAGCACAAATGGGGTCTGTCGTGTTGCTCCAGGCACAAGCAGACGCTAGCGAGCATACGGACACAAAGAGAATTACCTGTCTTTTCAAAGGGGTTGCCCCCATTGTACTGGAAAGTTGCTGGGAAATTGGACCATAAAAGAACACTCGTTCTATGCTTTTGTCTCCTCGTGGGATTGTTGCACGCGTCATCTGTCGTTGCCCAAGACGAAGACAAAGGCACCCAACCACAGAATGGTGGCCCAATGGGCGACATTTCGGATCGCCTTGCCCCGCCGCCAATCTCCGACACACCCACCCAAGTCGAATTGGGCCACTACGAATACTACTTGTACTGTATGGTCTGCCACGGAGACCGCGGCCAAGGCTTGACCGAAGAATGGCGCAATGCAGGCGACCCAGCCGATGCCAACTGCTGGCAGAGTCGCTGCCATGCGTCCAATCATCCCCCCAATGGTTTTGAACTGCCTCGCCATGCCCCACCGCTGATAGGCACGTATGCCTTGGCCCGTTTCACGACAATTGGTGATCTCTACAGCTATATTCAAGCTTCCATGCCTTGGCACATGCCAGGTGCACTGGAAGACGAACAATATCGGCAAATTGCAGTTTATTTGGCGGATGCCAACGGTGTGCCCGATTTGAACAAAGATTTGGCATGGAACATTCTGCTCGGCAAAGCGCCTACCATGCGCGCCAATCCAGAACAGGCTGCTAGCAGTGTTGTTGAGCCAGAAGAACAGGAGGCATATCCCGGCTGGTCAACCCCCTTGTTGATGGTCGGCGGCGTTGTCGTGTTCGTTGTCGTGTTCGTTGGTGGAGCAGTGTGGGCCTACCGACATCGGCGACGGCCCAAACAGTAAAGAGCATGAAACGCCTGGTAATCGAAGCACATGTACATAGAATTCTTGATTGGAAGCGGTTCCATCCTACCTTAATGCGGTCAGAAATTTTGATAGATTTACACAATAGAGTAGGATAACAAGTATCTTGTTTGCAGAGCAGCCAGCCCCACGGTTGCCGCGCACACAAATTTCCGCAACACTCGTAGTTTTTGTTCACCAAAGGAGACAAATATGCACTATACCAAGAAGTGGCTGACATTGGTCGGCGTCTTGACGGTGCTGGCCTTCGTGCTGGCAGCCTGTCCGGCCCAACCAGCGGGCCAGACCCAGACAATCGAAGTGACCCGCGAGGTCGAAAAGATTGTCGAGAAGGAAGTTGAAGTACCGGTTGAGGTCGAGAAAGAAGTCATCAAGGAAGTCCAGGTCGCGGCCGAAGACTACACCACCCCCCACCCAATCCTGAGCGATATTGTTGTGCGCCATGCGATTGCCCAATGTGTCAATCGGGATGAGTTGATCGCCTCTGTCTACCCCTATGTGGCAGACGATGTGAAGCCCACCTTGCGCATGGACACCTTCCTGCCCAAGAGCCACTGGGCCTATAGCGGCGGCTACACAGATTATGCCTATGATCCTGAAGCGGCCGGCGCTGCTCTGGAAGCTGCAGGCTGGGTCGACGCCGATGGTGATGGTGTACGCGAGAAGGATGGCAACCGCCTTTCCCTCAAGTTCACCACCACAACCGCACAGTTCCGCCAGACATGGGCCGCTGTAGCCGAGCAAAACCTGCTGGGTTGTGGCATCGAAATCATTCGCCTGCACACCCCTGCCTCCTGGTGGTTCGGTGACAGCACCGGTCTGCAACGCCGCGACTTCGAGTTGGGCGCCTTCGCTTGGGTCGGTCAGACCAATCCCGGCGGTCGCACCCTGTATGCCTGTAACCAGATTCCTCTG
>JAHEML010000898.1:0-694 GCA_024643705.1 Caldilineaceae bacterium
AGCAGGTGGATCACCCCTTCCTTTTCCGGGTCGAGCCGCCGCCCCCGCAGCTTTTCAAAGGCGATGAAGAGCAGACGTCCACCGTCCAAGGCGGGGATTGGGAATAGGTTGGCAACCGCAAGCCCCGCGCTGATAATCGCCGCCAATTGCCAAATGGGGAACCAGAAGCCTGTGTCAACGGTTGCGCTGACCGCGCCGCCCACCAGTTGGGCAATACCCACTGGGCCGGAAAAACCAGCGTCGCTGGGGGCAATTTGCCCGCCAATCAGCATCATGGGTAGCGAAAGCACCATGCCGATATAGCCAAAGATGTTGCGCACCCCTTCAATAATAGCCAGGTGAAAAGGCAGCGAGACCATTTGGGGCACACCGCCAATGCCTATCCCCATCGAGCCTTCGCCTGGGGGTGGGTTCTCCCTGGCAAAAACGGGAATCTCCATCCAGGCAGCGCCGCGCAAAAGCGTCAGATTCACTTCGTTTCCTGCCAGCAGGCTCACCTGTCGACCGAGAGAACTGTCCGGAGTCACGGGGGTTCCGTTCACCCCATACACAATATCACCCGGCAGCAACCCGGCCGCCGCGGCAGGGCTATCCTCGACCACCGCAGTAATTTGTGTTCCAAGCACCGCGGTATAACTGGTGCCATCAAGCAGGTCTGCCGCGGATCGCCCCGTATTCTGTAGGGTGATACGCT
>JAHEML010000898.1:704-2195 GCA_024643705.1 Caldilineaceae bacterium
CGCCAGCGCGCAGAATGTAAAGACCGTTGGCTGGTGCTTGGCTGCCATCTGCCAGGGTGTTAGACCCGCTGGCTGACAGGGTTTCGCTTGTGCCCGCAGCCACCAAAATGGGTCTGCCATCGACACTCAAAAGAACATCCCCCGGCTGCAAACCGGCGGCCCCGGCTGTACTGCCCGCGGGGACAGTTGTGATCAGCGGATGGGCCACGCTGGCAGGAAAGCCGGAGAGGACGCTGGCAACAGAGAAGATGATAGCAATGAGGAAGTTCATGGCTGGTCCAGCTACCAGTGTCACTGCTCTGGCCCCGGCAGACGCAGCATTGAACGATCCCGGCGACATATCCGCCGCGTCTTCGCCCTTCATGCGTACAAACGCGCCCAGAGGAATGGCGTTGAGCGAAAAGACCGTGCCATCGTAGGTGAAGAGCTTGACGAGGCGCGGTGGGAAGCCAAAAACGCCGAACTCTTCCACCTCGATTCCGTTGCGTCGCGCGGCCAGGTAGTGTCCAAGCTCGTGAAAGAACATCAACGCGCCCAGCAGAAGCAAAAATGATACGATTGTCAGTGCCATTAGTTTATCCTTTGTCTTTCTGCCAGCCTTCGCCCGTGCTCTATCTGATGAGCAGAGAATGGGCAAATCGGCTCAACCATTCCGGCGGACTGGCAGTTCAAATCCGCTGTGCATTATACAAGCGCAAATCCCACAGCAGCAAATAGGGTCAGTTTACGAGGAAGTGGCGTAGCCGGACTGCCCTATCGACCCACATTGAAAAGATACTCTTTGCGATCCAGTGGGTTGTTGTCAGCTCGTTTCCGAGTCGGCAGAATTTCGCCGTCGATTCGACGGAAACCACCTGGCTTTGTGGTCAACATGCCCTGGCCCTCGGTATATGTCAGTAGTTCTCTTTTGAACTCCTCGGTGGTTGCAACCGGAAGAGTGCCTGTCAGTCGAAAGTTGTCGCCGTGCAAGGTCGGCTGTTCGAAGATGGCCTGGGCCAGGGTCAACTGAAACATCCCGTGGCTGAGCGCGTGGGTTGGCCCATGCAGCTCGAAATCGTTCAGCGGCTCGTAGACTTGCGTGCCTGCCTGGACGAGCGCTTGCATCAGCACCAACGGAACCAACAGCCGGAAGTCCCCGGCAGTGGAGCCTACACTGCTGTAGCCACTGTGGGTCAACGTCACCGCTACATCCCGAACTTCCCAACCATAGATGCCTTGTTTCAACGTCTCGTAGACAGTCTCCTCGATAGCCCGATGCAAAGGCAGAGGCAGCGAACCTAGCTGCACCTCCAGTGCGTAGCTGATGCCGCTACCCGGCTGACCGGCCTCCACCCGAAAACCAACGGTGGCGGCAAAGGGGTTCTCTCCTTTGCCCATCTCTTCGGCTGCTTCTCCTATGCCCATGGGCTTTTCGATGCAGACGACCCTGCTCTCGGCAAAACGGACGGCCAGACCATACTTTTCCTGCAACATGGCTTCCAGTACCTCTTT
>JAHEML010000899.1 GCA_024643705.1 Caldilineaceae bacterium
TATGCTCAAGCATTATGTCAGCCAGTTGTCCACCGACAGAGAGCAGCGCGGCAACTTGTGCATCGGTGTGCCCCTCGGCGTAGACCCGCAACACAGGTTCTGTGCCACTGGGACGGATCAGCAGCCAGCTATCGTCGGCCAGAATATATTTGACACCGTCCCGGTCGCTGCTGTGGCGCAAGGGGACCCCGGCCAAGTCGGCAGGAAGATGAGCCATCAGCCCTGCAACCAATTCTGCTTTGTCAAACGGGGTCACCGTCTGGTCGTCGCGCCCGTAGAAGAAATGGCCCACATGGGGTTGATCCATCAACTCTGCCAGCAAGCGGGATAGGGTCTTGCCCCGTTTTGCCACCATCTCGGTCAGCAATAGCCCCATCAATATGCCATCACCTTCGGGGATGTGGCCCTGGATACTGATGCCGCCGCTTTCCTCGCCCCCCAAAAGCACGTCGTTCTTCATCATCAAGTCGCTGATATGATTGAAGCCCACCGGCGTTTCGTGAATCGTCAGACCATGATATTCGGCAATCCGGTTGAGCATCTGGGTGGTGCTGACGGTTTTGACGACGCTGCCCCGCAGCCCCCGATCCTGTACAAGATATTCCAAAAGGAGAGCCATGATACCGTGGGGATCAATGAAGCGGCCATCGGGGTCGACAGCGCCGATACGATCAGCATCGCCGTCGGTCGCCAGGCCCAACTGGTGTTGGCCGGTTGCCATTTCGCTAATCAGTGACTGCAAATGGCGCGCAATCGGCTCGGGGTGCGATCCGCCAAAGCCAGGATTCAGGTCGCCACGCAGTTCGGTGACCCGACAACCTGCTTCGGCGAGCAACATGCGCAGATATGTGCGCCCTGCGCCGTACATGGCATCGACAGCCACAGACAGCCCTGCCCGTCGGATCGCCTCAAAATCGACCAATGTGGCAATGTGGGTGCGATAGGCGGGCAGTGGATCGAAGCGGGTGATTTGCCCCTGGGCAACGCCCTCTGGGTAGGGAAGGGCAAGGATAGACCGGTGGTCTGCATCATTTTTCAGGATGCGACGTTCGATCTCTTTGCTATCCTCTGGGCTGGCGGAGCCACCATAGGCCGCTTTGAGTTTGATGCCGTTATAGCGGGGCGGGTTGTGGCTGGCGGTGATCATCACGCCACCGTGGGCCTGTTTGTCGACAATTGCGTAGGAGATCAGCGGGGTGGGTACATCTGCCCGGGCCAGCCAGACGTGGATGCCATTGCCGGCCAACACTTCGGCGACGGTTTGGGCGTAGCGATCGCTGAGAAAACGGGTATCGAAGCCAACGACCAGGCTGACGGGACGTTGATTGCTTGTGGTAGAATGTCCGGCTGCGTGATCGGCCAGGGTCTTGTCGGCGATAGCTTGGGCGACTTTGCGCACGTTGGCAAAGGTGAATTCGTCGCTAATGACGGCGCGCCAGCCGTCGGTGCCAAATTGAATGGGCATAGGTGGGGTTCTCTTGGAGTGGGATGGTGATTGAGTATTTGTATGAAGCTCCATCGCTACTATCCGACGAAAGCGTATTGTAGCAGAAGTCTTGGGCGTAGAAAAGAGTTTGGGCGATTGGGGCGCACGGAAAACAGTCCGCGGCATGACGCATTATTCAGTCTGCCCGGCTTGTCACCCACCTGGCTGTGTGCTAGGATTCGCAAGTACGTGCGTCTATAGATGAGCCATTTCACCCAGGAAATTCAACGGCGTCAATGCATACCGAACCCAAGCCACATCCCATCGCTGACCGCTCTCTGTTTGCCCAATACTGGGACACCCCATTCTTCGTCGAACTGCTGCTGCTGGCCCTTGCTGCGCCTGTACTCTATTTTCCAGATCGTTTTGGCAACCAGGGTGTTGCCATTGCCGTCGGAATACTCGCCGCTGGATGGATCTGGCGGCGCTTGACGATTGGGATTTGGTTTCAGCGTACACCAGCGGACTGGCCTGTTTTTTTCCTCTTTTTGATCATGTTGCCTATCTCGATTTGGGCCGCACCCGGGCCTTTGCGACAAGAGTATTCGATTCCACGTGGGTTGATTCTAGTGTGGAATTTCTTTCTATTTTGGACAATTGTCAGCCATGCGGGGCGACGGCGGGAACTGTTTAACCTGTGTGTGGTGGGCTTTGGGGGGATCGGTGTGGGGATCGCGCTGCTGTCCATTTTTGGGACCAAATGGAAGAG
>JAHEML010000900.1 GCA_024643705.1 Caldilineaceae bacterium
CCGCTGTGCAAATGTCGATCCGGTTGCTGGTCCCGCCGGGCAGCGCGCTGCTGGACCACCCGGATGTGGAAAGCTGGCGCGGCGCGCTGGACGCGCCCAATTTTAGCTGGCGTTGGCAACACCCCGACCCGCGCATGGATGAATTGCAGCGGCAGATCGCCTTCATTGCCGAAGATGCGGATGAGTCGAATCATGCGTGGATTCTTTTTGAAGCGGTGGAACACGCCGCCCACGCCGTCGCTGGCTTGCCCGCGCCGGAACATCCCCGGCCCGCTTTCCTGCCGCCACCACCACCGCAACTCACAGAAAACTGGTTCTGCTGAGCGGAACCCACCGCCGACCAGTTGGGTCGAACATAAGAGTGACGACGGACGACGGATGACCGACGGCAGATGCTGGTCGTCGGTCATCCGTCGTCAGCCGTTCTACATGGGTCATCCAAAACAGAAAACCAACCCCATACCAGTCCCATATCGAGGTCGCGTCCCCCATGAACAACTCCCGCCGCCTGGCAGAAGGCATTCTTTTTACTGATCAATACCAACTGACCATGGCCCAGCTCTATTTCCGCATGGGGCTGCACGAGAGGGAAAGCCAGTTCGATCATTTCTTTCGCAGTTATCCTGACTACGGCGCGCACCAGGCGGGCTTCTGTGTCAACGCGGGGTTGGACTGGCTGATCGATTGGATGCAGGAAGCCCGCTTCGGTGATGAAGAGATCGGCTATTTGCGGGGGATGACCAGCCGCACGGGTGAGCGCCTCTTTGCCGATGATTTTCTGGCGTGGCTGCGGGCCAACGGTGATTTCAGCGGCATCAGCTTGCGCGCTGTGCCTGAGGGGCGGGTTGTCCATGCTAACACCCCCTTGACCGTGGTGCGGGGACCACTGGCGATGGCGCAAATTCTGGAAACCTCCCTGCTCAATCACCTCAACTATCCGATCCTGATTGCATCCAAAGCCGCCCGCCTGCGGGAGAGCGCCAATGGCAGCGTCTTTTTGGAATTTGGCATTCGCCGCGCCCACGAGCGGGGCGGCAACGCGGGCACCCGTGCTGCGCTCATCGGCGGAGCAGATTTTACGTCCAACGCGGGTGTCTCCCATATGCTTGGCTACCCGCCCAAAGGAACCCACGCCCACGCACTCATCCAGGCTTTTCTGGCCCTGGGTATGAGCGAATACGATGCCTTTCAAGCCTACGCCGATGTCTATCCGGACGAATGTCTGCTGCTGGTGGACACGATCAACACTCTGGAAAGCGGCGTGCCCAACGCCATCCGGGTCTTCGAGGGGTTGCGGGCCAAGGGCTACGAACCTGTGGGCGTGCGCCTGGATTCCGGCGATCTGGCCTATTTGAGCATTCAGACCGCCAAGTTGCTGGATGCGGCGGGCTTTCCCAGCGCGTCAATCGTTCTCTCCAACAATTTGGACGAACTGGTGATCTGGCAGATCGCCACCCAGATCAACGCCGAGGCCAAGCGCTATGGCGTGGACCCGGCGGGCGTCATCCGTCGCTTGGTCTATGGGGTGGGCACGCGACTGATTACGTCGGAAGGTGATTCGTCGCTGGGTGGGGTCTACAAGTTGGTGGCGGTGCGCCAAGGAGACGAGTGGAAACCGGCGATCAAGCTTTCGGAAGCCAGGGAGAAGACACCCAACCCCGGCCATAAGGAACTCTACCGCGTCTACGACGAGCGGGGACAGGCCACGGCAGATTTGGTGGCGCTCTCCCATGAAAGACCAGATGGTTCCCAGCGGCTTGTCTTGCGTCACCCAGGAACCCGTACCAAGTGGCGGGCGCTGGAACCCCAGCAGATTTCTCGTGTCGAACCCTTGCTGGAAGATGTCTTCGTGGACGGTCGTCTGGTCTACGACAGACTCGACATCGATACCATGCGCGCCCGGCGCATCGCCGATGTGGAGCAACTCGACCCCGGTGTGCGCCGGTTGATCAACCCCCATGTCTATCACGTTTCTATCAGCCAACAGTTGTGGGATATGAAGGACGGGTTGATCAAGGAGTTGACCGGAGAAGCGGGGTGATGGGTTGCGAATGGCGAGTTGCGAGTTGCGAATAGCGAGTTGCGAATAGCGAGTTGCGAATGCCCCGACACACGAAACCTGACACCCGATACCTTGTTACCTCGACACCCAAATTTTGATACCACACCCACATACCAACGAAAGCGAAATGACC
>JAHEML010000901.1 GCA_024643705.1 Caldilineaceae bacterium
GGAAGAACCATCCGCCTACTACGGCGTGCCCTGGATGCACCGGGACATTCCCACCGAATCGTCCAACACCAGCGGGCTGACCTGGGGCGACGGTTCGCTCTGGTTGGCAGCCAACGGCGACGCTGGTATTTGGCGGCCAGCGCGTCCTACGGACGCAGGCCCCCACACGGGCGAAATTCTGCGGGTAGACCCAGCCACCGGCGAGACATTGGCCCGCTACCCAATCCCCGGCGGCGGCGGAACCCACGGCACCGAATACGACCAGTTCGAGCCAGGCTACATCTGGGTCGAGGCTTTGCAACACGGCAATATGCACAAAATGCGGATCAGCGATTGGTCCATCCAGCACACCATCGAGCTACCCTACCCCCGTGCCCACGGGCTTGTGCAGAGGGAGGATGGCATGTGGGTGGTCTTTACCGGCCACCGGCTAATCATCAAATTTGCGCTGGATGGTCGGGAATTGGAGCGGATTACCGTGCCCGACAGCGAGCCGGAACCCCATTGTATGTCGGCCTATGGCGACGATCTGCTCTACTGCGATGCAGCGTCTGGGTGGGTTGTCAAGATAGGGATGGGGTAGAAAATCCCCCTATCAGTCTTTGCTGATCCCATCACAACCTTTGGCTCAAGTTGTGATGGGATCATGCTCTCTATGGAAAATATAGCACTGGTGAAATGTAGCACTGGAGTGATCCCATGTTTCGAATTTTGGTTGCGGAGTGCAAACAGGAAATTTCTTCATTCAACCCTGTGCTCAGTCGGTTTGAAGATTTTGAGACCCTATGGGGAGACGCTTTTCTTGATTATCACACTGGCCTAAACTCTGAAGTTGCGGGCGCGCTGGGTGTCTTTCGCGCCCGTGACGATGTAGAGCTGGTGCCAACCTACAGCGCCCGCTCCATCACATCGGGCGGCACACTGAAAGGAGAGGATTTCACGCGATTGGCCACGGAGTGCCTGGACCACATTAAGGCAGCAGGGCCAGTGGACGCGGTCTATTTTTCCATGCACGGTGCAATGGCAGCGCAAAACGAGAGCGATCCGGAAGGGTATCTATTGGCCGAAACCCGCAAAATCGTGGGCGAGCAGATTCCAGTGATCATCTCGCTGGACCTGCATGGCATTCTCACCCACCGCATGTTGACCCACACTGATGCTGTGGTGGTGTACCACACCTATCCCCACATCGATTTTGCCAGCACAGGCGAAAGGGCAGCACGCCTTCTCCTACGCGTTTTGGACGATGGTGTCCGCCCGGTGACAGCACTTGCCCCTATCCCTGCGCTGGTACGGGGCACCGAATTGATCACCGAGACAGGCCTCTTTGGGCGGATGATTCGCCGCGCGCAAGAGGCTGAAAATGGGCCGGGTGGACTTTCGGCGGGGATGTTCATCGGCAACCCCTTCACCGACGTGCCGGAGTTGCGCTCGAATAGTCTTGTTGTGCTGGACGGCGACGAGGCAAAAGCCCGGCAGATCGCGCTCGAACTGGCCCAGAATTTCTGGGACGTTCACGAGCAATTGCTCCAACCCCTCATCAGCCTGGATGAAGCTGTGCAACGCACAACCGCCAATCCATCCGGCACTGTCATTCTCACCGATGCAGCCGACGCAACCAGTTCCGGCGCGTCTGGCGACAGCAACGCGATTCTTGCAGCGCTGATCCAGGCGGGATACACGGGCCGGGTGCTGACCCCAATTGTCGATGCCGGTGCGGTAGAAGCGGCCATGGCCGCGGGCGTCGGCGCGACCATTCAGACGACGATCGGTGGCAGCCTGGACACAGAGCGTTTTACCCCTTTGCCCGTGACAGCCCAGGTGCGGATGCTCTCGGATGGGGATTTTGTCAGCGAGAGTAACGGTGCCGTCTGGCGTGGCGGCCCCAGCGCGGTGCTGCAGGTGGGTCAGCATACGGTGATCGCCACCAGCCGCGCCGTCAGCCTGTATGATCGCTCTCTCTTTTACGGCCACGGCCAAGACCCCACCCGTTTTGACGCAGTGGTGGTCAAGTCGCCCCACTGCCAGCCCCACTTCTTCAACACCTGGGCCGCCCAAACTCTGCACGTGGATGCGCCCGGCTCGACCAGCGCCAACCTGCCCTACCTGGGCCACACCGTCTGCGCCCGGCCCATCTTCCCCCTGGACGCAAATGTGGCTTTCGTGCCAGAAGTGCGCTTCTATCGGCGGGAT
>JAHEML010000902.1 GCA_024643705.1 Caldilineaceae bacterium
CGGCGGATTGGACGAACGCTTCTTCCTCTATTTCGAGGATGTAGACTGGTGTTTGTCTATGCGGCAAGCGGGGTGGCACGTCATCTACAACCCGACGTGGCAGGTGGTTCACCTGGGAGGATCGAGCCAGCGACACCGGGGCAAAGCCAACCAACTCTACTACCAAAGCCTGCTGCAATTGTACGAAAAGCGCTACAGCCCATTTGCGCATGCCCTCTTGCGTCTGGCGCTGGTCGCCTACCGCTGGCTCGACGGTCTGCGTCCCGCCGCTTCGCCAGACAGCTTATCCAACACCGCTGATTGAGGACAGCCCCCATGCGCGTCCTACACCTCTACAAAGACTACGCCCCGGTCTTCGGCGGCATCGAGAACCACATCCGCGTGCTCTGCCAAGGGCTGCTGGCTGCCGGGGTAGATGCACGGGTGCTTGTCACCAACACAGGTCGCCGCACCGTGCGGGAGACCATTGACGGCGTGCCCGTCACCAAAACAGGGCGTCAGGCCAACCTCTCTTCGGCCCCGCTGAGCCTGGGTTTTCTGCCCGAAGTGTGGAAACAGGAAAAAGGCGCTGACATCGCCCATGCCCATGCCCCCTATCCGCCGGGCGAGTTGGCCCACCTTTTTCTGGGCCGGGCCAGCCGCTTTGTGATGACCTACCACAGCGACATTGTAAAACAGCGGATATTGGGCGCGCTCTATGCCCCACTATTGCGCCTGATATTGAAACGGGCCGATCTGATCGCTGTCTCGAACCCCGTCTCCATCCAATCCTCGCCTTTTCTACAACCCCTGGCCGAAAAATGCCGGGTGATCCCCTTTGGGCAGGATATTTCCCGTTTTCGGTCAACGCCCCAGCGCGCCCAGGCCGCGGCAGACTGGCAAGCACGGTACGGAAACCAACCATTGTTGCTGTTTGTGGGGAGGTTGCGCCATTACAAAGGGGTGGATGTGTTGATCCGGGCTATGCATGATGTGCCCGATGCCCAAGCGTTGATCGTGGGTGTTGGCCCAGAAGAAGCCGCGTGTCGCGCCCTGGCCCAAAGCGAGGGCGTCGCCACAAAAGTCCATTTTCTGGGAGAAGTATCCGATGAGGAGATCGCGGTACTCTATCAGGCTGCCAGCATCTTTGTGCTGCCCTCCACCAACCGGGCCGAGACCTTTGGTATTGTCCAGATCGAAGCTATGGCAAGCGGTCTACCCGTGATCTGCACAGAACTGGGCACAGGCACATCTTTTGTCAACCGACACAACGAAACCGGGCAGGTCGTACCCCCCAACGATCCTGCGGCACTGGCTAGGGCCATCAACCATATCTTGCAAAACCCTGGCCTGGCCCAGGATATGGGCCGAGCGGGCTTACGCCGAGCCGAGTTGGAATTTTCGTCCCCGGTGATGGTCCAACGCACCCTGGACTTCTACCGAGAGGCACTGGAATAGCCCGGTTAGTTGGCACCATGAGCAAGGAGACCACATGGCTCGAAAAATATCAGAGAGACTTTATCGCTTCAGCAACGGGTGGGTAGCGCTGATTGGGTTGCTTGTCTTCGCGGGCTTTATTGGGTTGGTGCTGCCTGCCCAAGCAATCCAAGCAGAAGCGTACACCGAAGGCATCGGCTCGCCCGACGGTTCGTTTTTCTACAATGCAGAACGCCTCTACCGTATGGCCGAAGCCTATGGGCCAGAGGGACGGGCAGCCTATATCCGCGCCCGTTTCACCTTTGACCTCATCTGGCCCCTGGCTTATCTCCTCTTTTTTGCCACCGGGATTAGCTGGGTCTATGCCAAAGCCTTTGCACCCGGCAGCCCCTGGCGACTGCTCAATCTCTTCCCCCTTTTGGGCGCAATCTTCGACTACCTGGAAAACCTGGGCGCGGCCACAGTGATGGCGCGCTACCCCGCCCCAACGCCTCTGGTAGATGTGATCACCCCGATCTTTACCAGCATCAAATGGTTCTTTGTCAACGGCAGCTTTGTCGTCTTGGGTCTGGGTATCTGCGTAGCGTTGTGGGTTTGGCTGGCCCGCAAGAGGCAATCCGGGCAGGCTTGATCACCCCTATTCAGCCGCCCACATGCGCTGTAAAAAGGCTACCGCCGGGCCTGCTTCTGTTGCAAAATCCTGCCACCTGCACTCCACCGCAATCCGCCCCCCATAGCCTGTCGCCTTCAAATAGCCGAAAAACTCTGCGTAGGGAT
>JAHEML010000903.1 GCA_024643705.1 Caldilineaceae bacterium
CGACCGGCTCGGCACTTTCAGCGGGGCCTTCGACTAATGACTTCGACAATGGCGGGGCCTGGCTGATGTCAGTGTTCCGTCAGTCGGGAAGTAACCTGATCGGGTTCTACCATGGTGAAGATCACAATTGGCCGGGATACAACAACCCGGGCAACATCGCTTGGAAATCCGTTGCTTACTGCTCATCCTCAAACAACGGCATATCCTGGACAAAGGGCGGCCAGATCATCACCTCCCCGATGGCCAAACCGGCAACGCCCACATGGGGGGGGAGCGGGGATGCCTGTGTGGTGTACGATGCTCAGAACTCGCGCTGGGTATGCTTCTACCAACAGCACTGGATCTATACAGCAATCTCCACTAACGAAATACCGCTTCCGGGAACCTGGAAGAAATACTACGATCCGCCGGGTGCGGTTCCGGGTGCGTACACGGAACCGGGGCTGGGCGGCAACGAGACCCCGGCGCCTGGACTCTCGGGGCGCCCCGGTGCCAATCCATCGGTTCATTTCAATACCCATTTGAAGAAATGGGTGATGGTCTGGCACACTTGGGATGATGCTGGATTGTGGCTTTCAGTAAGCGACGACCTGCTCAACTGGCAAACGCCAATAAATATTGTCTCAGCATCGTCGCCAGCGCGGAAATGGTATCCCACCATTATAGGCCGAACAGACCTACTCGCCTCGGAATACGCCAATCTCTACTTTGCCTATTGGCCCGACAAGGCTAATTGGCAAAGGCAGTTTCTGGGAGTCCCCATTCGTTTTCGTCTTCAGGACAGTGATTTTGACGATCTCCCGGACGCATGGGAGCTGCACCACTTTGGATCCTTGATTCACACATTTGAGGAAGACTGGGACGGCGACAGGTGCAACAATGGGAACGAGTATCTTGCCGATACCGAACCCACAAACAGCGCGTCCTGTTTGCGCGTTATGTACGTCATTCCTATCTTTCCAAACCAGACGGTTCTTGCCTGGCAGAGCTCGGAATACAAGCACTACGCGGTTGAGTTGAGCACGAATCTGCTCACCTCCTGGTCCTGTCTCTCCAGCAACCTTCCATCCACACCACCGCTCAATTTGTTTACCAACACAAGCGAGTATCCCGACGCACTCTACCGCATCAGATTGGAGCAGGATTAGTTGTTTGCAGGTGCTCTGCCGTTGAGCAGGCAAGGAATATGAGCTGCGTCAAATGCGTCCTGCCAGTCGCCGCAAAAGTTCAATCGAAAGACGCAATGGTTCAATGACTTTGTTGGCTTTAAGCCCTAATCTAAATCATACTCATGTCACCCCTGTTATGCTTTATGACTAAGAACGCCTCTTCTCCGAGTTCACTTCTGACCGGCCTTGGTCAAGCGGGGTATGCACCGGCGGCTGGCTTCCGGTTCCGCCGACGTTCGGGCGGGTTTACACTGATCGAGCTGCTGGTGGTCATCGCCATTATTGCCATTCTGGCCGCGATGTTGCTCCCGGCCCTGGCGAAGGCCAAGGAAAAGGCCCAGCGCACGCAGTGCATCAACAACTGCAAGCAGATAGGTCTGGCAACGCACATGTATGTCACCGACGGCACGTCCGACCGCATGCCCGACCCCAACTGGGGTTTTGGTGGTCTCGCAGTGCAGCGGCCGGCCGGCTGGCTCTACACACCGGGGGCTGGTAATATGCCGCCGGATCTCGCCATGCCGCCTTTCTCTACCGATCCGGAACGGGCGTATCAAACCGGTGTACTCTGGCAATATCTCAACAATATGAAGGTTTACCGGTGCCCCCTGGACTACCCTGACTTTAGCAACATCAAGTTCAAATCGCGTCGGAATAAGATGTCAACGTATGTGGAGAATGGGGCCATCGTTGGATATGGGACAGCTACCAGACCCTACAAGCAAAGCCAGTTTAGACAGGATGCTTACATGCTTTGGGAGCCGGACGATGATCCCCTGCATTACAACGACGGAGCCAACCGCCCCGGAGCTGCCACACCTGGCGAAAAATATGAGGGGCTGGGCACCCGGCACGGCAAGATGGGTGGCGTGGTGCTGACTTTCAGCGGCAGTGTGGAGTTCGTCCAATACTCCAAGTGGAATGACCTATCCACCAGCACGGTCAAGAATGAACTTTGGTGCAATCCCGCCAAGGAGGATGGCCGCTTTTAATCTGGGGCGAATCGCGCAGCTCAAAGCAATT
>JAHEML010000904.1 GCA_024643705.1 Caldilineaceae bacterium
GCCCGATTTGGGCATCGCCCAAATCAAAGTAAAGGTGGACACAGGCGCGCGCTCGTCGTCCCTGCACGCCTCGGAGTTGGAACTCTTCCCGCGGGAAGGGGCGCAGTGGGTGCGCTTTCAGGTGCAGCCCGTGCAGCGCAGGCGCAGCAGAAGCGTGACCGTGGAAGCACCAGTCTTCGATATGCGTTCGGTGCGTAGCTCCAGCGGTAGAGCCAGCCTGCGCCCGGTGATCATCACAAATGTGACTCTGCTTGGCATCACCTGGCCGGTGGAAATGACCCTGGCCAGCCGGGACAAAATGGGCTTTCGGATGCTGCTTGGCCGCGAGGCAATCCGACGGCGCTTCCTCGTGGACGCGGGGAAGTCCTATTACAGTGGCAAACCGCAACGAACGAAGCAACCCAAAGCCCAGGAGACCCCATGAAACTCGCCATTCTCTCGTGCAGCCCCAGAGCCTACAGCACCCGCCGTCTGCGCGAAGCCGCTGTGCAGCGGGGGCACACTGTCAAAGTGCTGAACACTCTCAAATTTGCCATCGATCTAGAAGAAGGCAACCCACATCTTTACTTCCGCCAAAAGCAGCTATCCACCTACGACGCGGTGCTGCCCCGCATCGGCGCATCCATCACCTATTACGGCACGGCAGTTGTGCGCCAATTTGAGCAAATGGATGTCTATTGCGCCAACTCATCTTCCGGCATCACCAACTCCCGTGACAAGCTGCGCAGCCTGCAAATCCTCAGCCGCCACATGATTGGCATCCCCAAAACGACCTTTGTACGGGATAAGAAGGACGTGCTGCCCGCCATCGAGCGGGTGGGCGGCGCGCCGGTGATCATCAAATTATTGGAAGGAACCCAGGGCATCGGCGTGCTCCTGGCCGAGACGGTCAAATCTGCCGAGGCAATTATCGAGCTGCTGCAAAGCCAGAAGCAGAACATCCTGATCCAGAAATTTGTGGCCGAAAGCAAAGGCAAGGATATCCGGGCCTTTGTGGTGGGCGACCAAGTAGTGGCAGCCATGCGCCGCACAGCCCAGGGGCAAGAGTTCCGCAGCAATGTCCACCGGGGCGGGGTGGCCGAAGCCGTGGTGCTGGACGAAATCTACCAGGAGACGGCCGTGCGCGCTGCCCAGATTATGGGGCTGCGCATCGCCGGTGTGGATCTGCTGGAAGGTAAAGATGGCCCGCTGATTATGGAGGTCAACTCGTCGCCGGGGCTGGAGGGCATCGAAGGCAGCACCCAGAAGGATGTGGCCGGCGCGATCATCGACTACATCGCCGCCCAGGTGGACTTCCCGGAGATCGACCTGCGCCAGCGTCTAACCGTGAGCAGAGGCTATGGCGTGGCCGAAATCTCCATCCCCGAAGGCTCGGAATACATCGGCAAATCCATCGCCGAATCGGGGTTGCGGGAGAAGGACATCGTCGTCCTCACCTTCCACCGGGGCACAACCGTCATCCCCAACCCCCGGCCCCATCGCCAGTTTGCCGCGGGGGATCGGCTCCTCTGCTTTGGCAAGCTGGAATTGATGCGAGAGATGATCCCGGCCAAATCCCGCAGCAGCCTGCGCCCAACCGTGCAGCAATTGCCCGATCTGCCCGTGGCGGAGGAAGTGTCGCGGGATGTTGACGGCCCAGATGCTGACCTGGCTCCTGTCGAGGTGGGCGTACCCATCAGTGACTAAACAACAGTGACTAAACCACGCCAACACAAACCTATCGGCGAATGGTTCGGCGAGGTGATCCCACCCGGCGAATCTCGCGATCTGACTCTGCCTGTCAGCGAAAGTTACAGCAGCCTGACGGTGGAGATTCCGCTCCACATCCGCCGCGCGACCGAGGATGGGCCGGTTGTCTTTGTCACCGCAGCGCTGCATGGGGACGAAATCAACGGCACGGGCGCGGTGCGCCAGATCATCCAGGACCCGGATTTTCACCTGTTGCGGGGCGCGCTCATCCTGGTGCCGGTGCTGAATATCCTTGCCTTCGACCGCCATGCCCGCTATTTGCCCGACCGGCGCGACTTGAACCGCTCGTTCCCCGGCTCGGCCACGGGTAGCCTGGCAAGCCGGATGGCCCGCATCCTTTTCGACGAAATTGTACCCCGGGCCGACTATGGCATCGATCTGCACACGGCTGCTGTGCGCCGCACCAATTTCCCCAATGTGCGAGGGGATTTGACGAACCCGG
>JAHEML010000135.1 GCA_024643705.1 Caldilineaceae bacterium
AATATTGGGTCAAAGAAAAGGGACTCAAAGTCGTCATCATCTTCGAGGGCCGCGGATCGGCAGGTAAGGGCGGCGTGATCAAACGTATCACAGAGCAGATGAGTCCCCGTATTGTGCGCACAGTCGCCCTGCCCACCCCCACTGAGCGAGAGAAAACCCAATGGTGGTTTCAGAAATATGTGGCACATCTGCCCGCCGCCGGAGAGATGGTTCTCTTTGATCGCAGCTGGTACAACCGTTCCAATGTGGAATGGGTGATGCAGTTTGCCACCGAATCCCAAGTCCACGAGTTTCTGCGCTCCTGCCCAGAATTTGAGCGCATGCTTGTGCGGTCGGGCATAATCCTGCTCAAATATTGGTTTTCCATCAGCGCCGATGAGCAACTCCGCCGCTTTGAAAGCCGCAACACCACTCCGCTGAAGCGTTGGAAACTCAGCCCCATCGATTTGGAAGAACGCCGTCTCTATATCGAATACTCCAGGGCCAAGGATGTGACATTTGTCCACACGGACATCCCTCAGGCTCCTTGGCACGTGGTCCCCTCGGACGACAAAAAGAAGGCCCGGCTCAACTGTATCAGCCACATTCTCCGCCAGATCCCCTACGAGGACATCGTGCCAACCCCGGTCAAGCTACCCAATATGGAAGATATTCCCTATGTGCGCACGCCCTTTGAAGAACAAAATATCGTGCCGCTGATCTACTGATCAGCCTCAACCGGTCAAGCCAAAGAGATCAGCCCCAGCGACCAGGAGCCACCCATGACCGCCGCTTCCCCCTATCCCAACACCCGCCGTGGCGAACAAACCGACGACTATCACGGCACGCCCGTAGCCGATCCCTACCGCTGGCTGGAAGATACCGACAGCGCCGAAACCCAGGCGTGGATCACGACCCAGAACCAGGTAAGCCGCGCTTTCCTGGATGGGATACCCGCGCGGTCACACATCCACCAACGGCTGACCGAGCTATGGGATCACCCCAAGTTTGGAATTCCCTACAAGCGGGGCGCGCGCTATTTTCAAACCCGCAACAGCGGCCTGCAAAACCAGGACGTGCTGGTTGTGATGGATGAAGCCGACGGCAGCCCGCGACTGCTCCTCGACCCCAACACCCTGGCCGACGACGGCACGGTTGCCCTGAACAATTGGGCAGTCAGCCCCGATGGGCAGTGGCTGGCCTATGCCATCAGCGCCAGCGGCTCGGATTGGCTCACCTGGAGGGTGCGCGACGTGGAGAACGGCCACGATTTGGCAGAGCAGATCGAATGGAGCAAGTTTTCCAGAGCCCAGTGGTTGCCCGACAGCAGCGGCTTTTTCTACAGCCGCTATGCCGAGCCGGTTGAGGGTTCCGCTTTTCAAAACGTGAACCTGGGGCAAATGCTCTACCTGCATCGGCTGGGCATCCCCCAGGCCGACGACATGCTCGTCTATCACCGCCCGGACGAAAAAGAGTGGGGTTACCACGCCACAGTCAGCGACGACGAACGCTACCTTGTTCTGCATGTCTGGCAAGGCACAGACACCCGCAACCGCCTCTTTGTCGGCTCCCTGGCCGAGGCGTTAGCGGGTGAGATATCGGTGGACGAGTTGATCCCGACCCTGAGAGCCAAGTTCCACTTCATTGGCAACGACGGAACTACCTTCTATTTCCAGACAGATTTAGACGCGCCCCAGGGCCGGGTGATCGCCATCGACATCGACCATCCCGAAGAGGAGGCATGGCAGACGATCATCCCCAATGGCGACGACACATTAGCCGACGTGCACTTGTTCGATGAGACTTTCGTTGCCCTCTACATGCACGACGCCCACCACCGCATGGCCCGCTTCAGCCGTACTGGGGATCACCTGGGTGACATCGGCTTGCCCACCCTGGGTTCGGTACAAATCGGCACCCCACCCCGGCGCTTTGGCAGCCAAGAGCAGAGCCGGGAACTCTTCTATGCCTTTAGCTCCTTTGCCTGGCCCACCAGCATCTACCGCTACGATCTGGAAAACGACGCCAGCCAACTGCTCAACGAACCCCAAATCGACTTTGATTTCGGCAGCTACACAACCCGTCAGGCCTTTGCCACCAGCAGCGACGGGAGCCAGGTACCCTACTTTCTTGTCCAGCAGGCAGAAAGCGCAGCCGCTGGGCCGCGCCCCACACTTCTCTATGGCTACGGAGGCTTCGACATATCCCTCACCCCCGGTTTTGCCATCAGCCGTCTGGTCTGGCTGGAAATGGGCGGAACCCTGGTGGTGGCGAATCTGCGCGGGGGTGGCGAATATGGCAGCGAGTGGCACAAGGCGGGGATGTTGGCGAACAAGCAGCAGGTGTTCGACGATTTTATTGCCGTGGCCGAAACATTGATCGACGAGGGCGTCACAAGCCCCCAAACCTTGGCAATCCAAGGACGATCCAACGGCGGCTTGCTGGTTGGGGCAGCCATGACACAACGCCCAGATCTGTTTGGGGCAGCCTTGCCCGGTGTGGGCGTGATGGATATGCTGCGCTTTCACAAGTTCACCATCGGCTGGGCCTGGGTTATCGAATATGGCAGCAGCGACGATCCGGAACAGTTCGAGACCCTGCTCGCCTATTCGCCCCTGCACAATCTGCGTTCCGGCGTCTGTTACCCGCCCACCCTCGTCACCACAGCCGACCACGACGACCGGGTTGTGCCTGGTCACTCGTTCAAATTTGCGGCCACGCTTCAGGCGTGCCAAGGCTGCGCCAACCCTGCCCTGATCCGCGTTCAGCAAAAGGCGGGCCACGGGCTGGGCACACCCACCAGCATCCTCATCGATGAAATCAGCGATTCCTGGGCATTTTTGGCCCAGGCTCTCAACATGGATGGGGCATAAGCCAGGTGTCATTCATCGATCCCCACACCAAGCTGCCCCCCCTGCCTGAACTCCTGGCCCACAGCCATTTGCTCAGCGCCCGCCAGCGCCACCAGTCCACCATTGGGCCGGTTGGCCCCCTGCTCTGTGTCCATGCAGAAGGAGCACGGGACGGAAAGTCGGTGGCTGTGGATCGCCTCTTTGCGGGGACGACCAGCCCCCAGGCGTGCTTGACGGCTCTGCGCAACTACCAGCCAGCCGCCGATCATCTGCTCTTTGTGGTGGATGCGCCCGCCGATCGGCAACAGGCCTTTGTGCGGGCCGGTTTCCGCCTGCAAGAGGTGCAATGGTTGATGGCTTTGGCGCTGCCCCCCGGTCAACCGCAGACAGATGCGAGACCACCCTCCGCTGATGAAACAGTACCTGTGGAGATACCGGTGGAGATACGCCGGGCGGTTGGCCCCAGCGACGCGCTTGTAATCAACCGTATCGACGGGCTGGAACCCGTCCCTTTCGACGAGATCGATGATCCGGGGCTGGTGCACTTGTATGTCAGCGTGCAAGACGAGCCAGTCGCCTATGGGCGTTGGGCCGGCTATGACGAAAAGACCGCTTGGGTCTCTCATATACATACTGCGCCCCATGTTCGCGGCCAGGGCTATGCATCGGCTCTGATGCAACACATTCGGGCTGACATCCGGTCGGCTGGGGTAGAGCGCAGCCTGCTGCTGGCAACCTCCATGGCCCACGCGCTCTACACTCGGCTCGGCTACCGAGATTTAGCAACCGTCGCTATTTTGCAGGCTTCGGACGCCCAACTGCGCCGCAAGCGTGGACGTTTGCGCTGAGGGAAACCCGTTGATCGGGCCGACCTGTCACAGTGTGGGCCGTAGCAGAAAAACCGGGATCGCCCGCGCCCCAGCGCGTTTCTCGTAGGCAGCGTAGCCGGGATAGAACCAGACGGCCCGCCGCCAGAGTTCGTCCCTTTGCGCGTCGGCGCTCTCTTGGGCGACATACCCCCGCTCCTGGCCGTTGATGAGCAATCGAATCTCCGGGTTGGCCCGCAGATTGTAATACCAGGCCGGATGTTTGGGGCTGCCCGCGCGCGAGGCCACCACGATATAGCATTTATCATGGTTCTCGTTTTCGTAGGGCGTGCAGAGCAGAGTTGTCTCCCGAATCCGGCCACTTTTGGCACCTTTAATCTTCAATATCCCCACGGGTTGACCAAAACCGCTGCTCCAACGCCCGTTACTTATGCGCAGTAGCAGGGGATCAATGCGGGGCGCGATGGTCAAAAAATACCAGCCGCCGGGCCGAGTCCCGGCAAAAGCGAAGAGAGGTTTCTGCCACCAGGTTAGTTTGCGTCGTTCCTCGCTCATCTCTTCTCCCTTTGTTTCTGCTTCACGAACTCCCCAATCACCATAATATACAAGAAACATCCAGCAATTCGAAATTTCCATCCCGTATCCTAACATATTTCAGCCGGATACTAAGTCGAACCACAAATTCGAGTGCGAGCAATCAATAATGCCGTGGGCCATTTTTCGTGGATCATAGAAACAGTTTCGCGGAGAAAACTGGGTAAAAAAGCATTCGCAACCGGTTGCAGCAACCCATAAGGGGCCTTGCTTGCCCCGTGGCTCCCCCACCAAACCTACTGGCTTACCGGCCAGCATCTGCCCCGATGGTCATTTCCCGGACGCGAAAAAGGTGGTTGCCCATATCTCTGATCATTGTTATACTACGCCCCCTCGCAGTTTTAGCGTTTGTTTGCACCCACGGAAACGCACGACCCAACCCAAAGGAGGATTGGCATGGCAAGAAGAAATTCCGCTCTGTATTCATTCCGTCTGTCGGTGATTGCCCTCTTGATGGTAGCCTTTGTCATCGCGGCCTGTGGCGGCGGTGCTCCAGCGGCCCCAGCCCAGGAAGAAGCTCCTGCCGCTGCTGCACCAGCAGCCGAAGCACCAGCAGCCGAAGCACCCGCCGCCCAAGAAGCGGCAGCACCCGCGCCGGTGGCCGTCAGCTCCGACGAATATCAGGCTCAGCGAGAAAATTGTACCTGGGCCGCGCCCTGTTGGCCCGAAGTTTCCAGCCAGATGCCAACCTCTTTCAGCGAAGCACCCATGCTGGCTGAGATGGTAGCAGCGGGCACACTCCCCCCGGTGGAAGAACGACTGCCCCTGGAACCCCTGGTGATCGAACCAGCCGAAATGATCGGCCAGTACAGCGGGACCCTGCGCCGAGCCTTCACGGGGCCGGGCGACCGCCAGAATGTAGAGCGCTGGGTCAACGACTATGGCATCTTCTGGAACACGGGAGCAAGCGAACTGCGCCCCCGCATTCTGCAAGCCTGGGAAGCCAACGACGACGCCACTGTGTGGACCTTCCATCTGCGCCGGGGCATGAAGTGGTCCGACGGCGCAGACTACACCGCGGCCGATTACCAGTTCTGGTATGACCACATGCTCACCAACGAGCTGATTCGGCCCACCATCCCCTGGTATTTCAACTGGGGTGGTTCGCCCGCCGTGTTGGAAACCGTAGACGACTTCACCTTTACCATCACGTTCGCCCAATCCTTCCCCGGCTGGGCCGACACCATGTCCACAGCGACTGTCACCGGTCATTTCCACGGCGGGCGTAGCGGCTTGGGTCTTGTGGCCCCCGCCCATTACCTGGAACAGTTCCACCCGGACTTTGTGGGCGAGGAAAAAGCCAACGAACTGGCGAAAGCGGATGGCTTCGAAAGCTGGCACCTCAACTTCCTGGCCAAGAACGATTCGGCCATGAACCCAGACCTGCCCGTCACAACCCCGTGGAAACCCATCACCACCATCGCCACCCAGGAATATGTCCTGGAGCGCAACCCCTACTTTGTGGGTGTGGACACAGCAGGTAACCAGCTCCCCTACTTCGACCGCATCTCCCTGGAATTGGTCGAGGAATTGGAAGTGCTGAACCTGCGGGCGATTGCTGGCAACTATACGATTCAGGGCCGCCACATCGACTTCTCCAAACTGCCCGTGATTCGTGAAAACGAAGTCCAGGGCGACTACTTCGTCAACTTCTGGACCAGCAGTACTCGCCACCCGGTAAAGGTTGCCTTCAACCAGGATTGGAACGAGGACCCTGAGATTGCTGCCTACACAGTCGACAGTTTGGAATTCCGCCAAGCCCTTTCCCTGGCAATCGAACGCAGCGAAATCAACGAGACCTTCTTCCTGGGAGTGGGCAAAGAGGCCAGTTTCTGCCCCCAGAACACGCCACCCTATTTCAACAGCAGCCGCTGGGACGAGAAATTTGGCCGGTTTGATCCAGCAGAAGCCAATACCATTCTCGACTCAATCGGGCTGGACAAGAAGGATGGCGAGGGCTTCCGTCTGTTGCCCAGCGGCAAGCGGCTGGTTCTGCGCATCGACGCTGTCAGCGGTGCCTTCTTGGACTATCCCAGCATCGCCGAACGCGTCGCCCAGATGTGGCAGGAGGAAATTGGTATTCAACTACAGGTGAACCCAGTAGAGCGCAGCCTATGGGGCGAGCGTATGCTTGCCAACCAGCCAATGATGAATATGTTCGAGACCGGTGAATGGAATCCGGCTGTCTCGTCTCGTCTCTTACCGTCTGAGCGCTGGGCACCTATCGCCGCAACCTGGGCAGCCAACCCCAATCCAGACCCCGCAGAGTATGATGGCCCGCAATGGATCAAGGATATGGTTGCCAAGCACTGGGCCGCTCTGCAAGAGCCGGACCCGGACAAGCGGCTGCAACTCTTCATAGAGGGCACGGAGATCATGTGCGACAACCAGGCCCGCCTGGGCGTCGTGGTCGATGTGCCGGTCTACACCACGATTATCAAGAACGATGTGCGCAATGTGCCCAAGCCCATGGAATGGGTGGTTTACGCCCAGACCCCCGGCAACGGCCTGCCCGAGCAGTTCTTCCAACTTCAGGACTAACAGACTGAGATAGGGAGATGATGAGATTTGGAGATTAAGAGAGCGGGGATTCATTAGTACCCCGCTCTCTTAATCTCCAATCTCCGATCCCTACTCTCCTCTTCCCACCCCAGGTACATCTAATGCTTGGCTATCTCATCCGACGCGTTACCTATGGAATCGTGACCATCTTTGCCGTCTCGATCCTCTCATTTCTGATCATCCAGTTGCCCCCTGGCGACTATGTGACATCCTACATCGCTGCCCTGGAAGCCCAGGGCGACGAGGTGTCGGCAGAGGAAGCCGAAGCCCTGCGCGCCTATTTTGGTCTGGGGCAACCGCCCTATGTGCAATACGCCAAATGGATCTACCAGATGACCCAGGGAAACATGGGGCTTTCCTTCCAGTATCGGGTTCCCGTCACCGACGTGATCGGCGAACGGCTGCTGCTCACCATGATCCTGGCTATGGGAAGCGTCATCTTCGTCTGGATCACCGCGATCCCCATTGGCATCTTTTCGGCGGTGCGCCAGTACTCGATCCAGGATTATATCGCCACCACACTGGGCTTTATCGGGCTGGCCATACCCGACTTTCTGCTGGCCCTGGTGATGATGTACCTTGCCTGGGACTGGTGGGGCTTTAGCATTGGCGGCCTCTTCAGCCAGGAATACGCGGCTGCCCCCTGGAGCTTGGCGCGGGTGGGTGACCTGCTGCAACACATGATCATCCCGATCATTGTGCTGGGCACGGCGGGCACTGCTTCGCTCATCCGCATCACACGGGCCAACCTGCTGGATGAATTACGCAAACCCTATGTGGTTACTGCCAGAGCCAAAGGGATGACCGAATGGCAGTTGATCATGAAATATCCCGTGCGCCTCGCGCTCAATCCGGTCATCAGTCTGACAGCCTACATCTTCCCATTTCTCGTCTCCGGGAGCGTGATCGTCTCTGTGGTGCTTAGCTTGCCCACCCTCGGCCCGGTCTTGCTCCGCTCCCTGCTCTCCCAGGATATGTTCCTGGCCGGCGCGATTATCCTACTCATCGGCGTGATGACCGTGGTGGGAACCCTGCTCTCGGACATCTTGCTGGGTTTTATCGACCCGCGGGTGCGGCTGGAATAATTCCACAGATTCTCACAAAGTTCGTCTGTATACACCCTTT
>JAHEML010000905.1 GCA_024643705.1 Caldilineaceae bacterium
TTATGGGCCACGGTCTTTTCAACCAGCAGAGCGGACGGGGCGCGCTGTTGATGGAAGACGAACGACGGCGCTCGGTGGCATTAGACGGCCCTGCACTGGGGACACTCCTGCGGGATGCCCCTACGCTTCGGCTTGTCTTTTTGAACGCCTGCGAGACCGCAACCGCTGCGCGGGAAGAGGGCTTCGACCCGTTTACCGGCGTGGCCGCAGCTTGTATGATGGCCGGTGTCCCCAATGCCATTGCCATGCAATTCCCTATTTCCGATCAGGCGGCCACAGCTTTTGCCCGCCGCTTTTACGCTTCGGTGGCCCAGGGCCTCCCGGTGGACGCGGCTGTGGCCGAAAGCCGAAAATCGATCAATCTGACCAACACAGCCTCGCTGGAATGGGCCACCCCGGTGCTGTTCATCCGCTCGCTGGATGATCTGATTCTGTTGCCCCAGGCCGACAAAGCGACATCACCCACCGTGGATCAGTCGCCGAACAGCGCCGACACGCCGCTCCCCACGCCAACGTCACCGGTGTCTGCTGTGCCGGCCACAACCAGCGATTCACCCGCGGCCACCCCGCCAGCCAGCAGCAACAACAAGAGAATCGGTCTGGCGCTCATTGGGGTAGCGCTCCTGATCCTTTTGGTGATCGTCGTTTTACAGTTTTCTGGCGGCACGCCAGAGCAAACAGCATCAACCCCAGAAGAGCAAGACGTTGTCGCAGTTATCTCTTCATCCAACATGGCTTTTGTGCCCACCGGAACCTACAAAATCGGCAAGGATGCCGGTGGCACCCTCTTTGTGGCTGCCGAAGAGCATAGTGTGGATGGCTTCTGGATCGACAAATACGAAACCACCAACAGCCAATACGCGGCCTTTCTGGCAGAGACTGGTTCCCCGCCGCCCGCGATCTGGACCGGTGGAGAGTTTTCACCCAACCAGGCCGATTTCCCCGTAATGGGCATCTCGTGGGACGAGGCCAGGGCATACTGCGCGTGGAAGCAGAAACGATTGCCCAACGAAATAGAGTGGGAAGTAGCCGCACGAGGGCCACGAGCCTGGCTCTATGCATGGGGCGACGAGTCCCAGGCTGGGGCATTCCACACTTCACCGATTGCGGTCGGCACATCGCTCGTGGATCAGAGCTATTTTGGCGCCTTTGACATGGTGCACAATGTGCAGGAATGGGTGGGAGACGACTATAGCCTGGCCAGCGACGAAACACCAGCCAAACGCGTGCTGCGCGGCGGCTCGTTCTCGTCCCCTGCCGACCTTTCCCAGCGCTTTGTCGGCCCTGGTGATGGCCCGCTGCGTATACAGGTGGCCGGCGTCCGCTGCGCCGCGGACAATAGGGCCATAGACCCATCTGCCTCCCCCGCCGACATACTTCTGCAAGACGATTTCTCTGATTCGAACACCGGCTGGCAGATAGGGCCAAACACCAACCCCGGGTACCACGCTCCCGACTGGTATCATCTAGAAGCGCCCAATGCAGAGAATGTGTCGATCATGCTCGGGCTGGACAACAACAGCAATTTGCGGGATATCTCTGTCCAGTCTCATCTCTTTTATTCCAAAGAACAGACCCACCCGGACGCCCAGTTTCGCTATGGATTGGTGATGCGCCAAAGTGGCGAGAACTACTACGCCTTTGTCATCAATCCACGTCTGCAACGCTGGAGCGTGTTGCAACACGGGCCAGAGGGAATCACCGAGCTGTTGCAAGGCGTGGATGAAGGAATGGTCACGTTGGAAACAGACGCGGGTAGAAATATGCTGCGGGTGGATGCCAGCGGTCCCACATTTGCCTTTGCCATCAACGGACATTTGGTTGCCTATTTCACCGACCCGAACGCCCGGCTTGTCGGTGCAACTGGCTTCTTCGTCGAATCCCTCAACGGCCAACTTTCCCACATCCACGTGGAAGAATTAGTGGTCAGCCGCCTACCCGCCGATGCCATTCATGGCCCAGCGGCAGAGAAATTGGCACACGAACAGACAGAGCATACATCCCCAGAGAATGCCCCGTCACCAGAGCCGGTTGTACTTCCTGCCGAGCCGTCGTCCCTGGGCATGGAGCAGGTCGGCGCGGCCCAATACCCCATAGGGACAAGCGATGAAACAGTGGCATTGGACGAATTTTGGATTGACCGATTCGAAGTGACAAATGCTAAATATGCGGAGTTTGTCGGGGCCACGG
>JAHEML010000906.1 GCA_024643705.1 Caldilineaceae bacterium
ATCGCCATTTTTAATTTGGATGGGGCGTTGCACGCTATTGAGGATGTCTGCACCCACGACGGCGGGCCGTTGGTAGAAGGGGAAGTGATGAACGAATGCCAGGTGGAATGTCCCCGCCACGGCGCACGCTTCGATATCCGCACGGGCGCTGCCCTGAGCATGCCCGCCTTTGAAGCAACCAATACCTATGCTATCGAAGTGGATGGCGACGATATTTACCTTGAGAAACCTTATTGACGAAGGGAAGCGAGACCGAACGCACTCCCTCTATTTCACATCTTTGGAGAAAACCATGTCCGACAACACACTTCCCACCCCCGACGAGGTTCGTGCCGAGATCAAAGCCCATGTGCGTGACCCAGAATTGATGATGAACATCGTCGATTTGGGCTTGGTCTATGATATCGAGGTGAACAATGAAAAACATGCGGATATTACCATGACATTGACCAGCCCTGGGTGTCCCGCTGGCCCGGAGATCATCGCCGACGTGCAGCGCACCACCCACAATGCCTTCCCCAATCTGGATGAAGTCAATGTCCACTTGGTCTGGTCGCCCTTCTGGAATCCCGAAATGATGTCGGATGACGCCAAGGATGAATTAGGGATATTTTAGGCCAGTCGTCGTCGACGACTTTGCACACCAAGAAAGGAAACAGATGCTCCGTGAAATCGTCAAGTGAGGCGATTTCACGGAGCATCTGTCGTTTTCGTACATGAAATGGTCGAACGATTTGCTCCCCTATACAGCCAGCGTCAAACCCTTGTACGCACGATCCGTTGTTTGTTTACAGCATTCGAATTTCCAGTTGATCGCCCGGCTTTGTCGCTGTGCGGGCAATCGTGCCGGAGGGCAGTTCCAGAACCGAAGAGCTGTCTGGGTAGACACGTCCGATAGCCCACGGGCGCATATCTGCGTCGAATCCAATCACCTGGTCATCCTTGTCTAGGTAGAGTACGTCAATTGGGATCGACATAAACATGCAATGAACCCCCTTGCACGGCTTGATCAGGAGGCCATCACCCTTGGCCAACTCACGAACACCGATCAACCCTTTGAGTTTGGACCAGTAGCTGTCTGCCACGCGCCCGCGGTCGACCAATACAATATTCGTTGTCTGGTTTTGTACGTGAAGCATAGAGTCTATCCGTGGAAAGTACGCAGCACCACGACGATGGCGCCTACAGCCAAGTATGGTGCATAAGGGATGTAGCTTTTGAGCGTTGCGCGCCTGCTGAGCAAAAAATATAGTGCAGCGACGCCGCCGAAGAGAATGCCAAGAAAGAGGGCGTTGATCACCTGCGGATAACCGGTCATCAAGCCAATGACGCCCGCCAGTTTTACATCGCCAAAACCGAGGGCACCCCGGCGGATAACAGCCAACAAGAAGAAGAGACCCAGGCCAACGCTCCCCCCCAGCAGGGCATTGAGCGGCGTCGGTGTTTCCGGCAGCAGGCTCAACGCCAACACGACCAGGGCCGCCGGGCCTAGCATGATGTTGAGCACCCGGCGATGTTCCAGATCGATGACCAGCACAGTGAGGAGAAAGGCCACGTAGAGCCACATGATGGCCAGCAATTGAATGCCCACCGGCAATAAAAGGGCCATGATCACAAATATCGCGATCATGGCCCCATGCAAGAGCAACGGACGTCGCCGCCCGTCGTTCTTCATCTGTTGCCAGGGCCACCAGTAGTTCGGCAGCGCCGAGAGTGGCAGCGAAGCATCTGGCTCTATGCCCCAACTGGGTAAGAAGTCGGCCAGCCAGTTGGCAGCGCCACCCACTAGCCAGCCAATGCCTATACTAGACCCATAAAGCCAGAAGCTCATTTCAAAAGATTCACAGTCTTGATACCTCCCGGAATTGGAGGAGTCCCGTCGGTGCCGCCGCAAGTTGTTGAACATCCATCACAGTCCAGTTCCACGACGATAGCCTTGCCAACGATGTTGCCGCCACCACTTTTCTTGTAAAGTTTTTGGCTTTGTTCCCATGCCACAACCTTGATGCATCCAAAGCTGATAACGTGATAAGTGAGCCCTCCCGGACAAGTACGTCCTGCGTCACAGCCAACCGAGTCAAACAATGCAATTGACACGGTATCGCCAACCCGGGATGCAACGCCATCCTTGACACCGGCCTTGACACCCGAATCTCCTGGAATACAAGCAGGTAAGTTGATCAGCGCAC
>JAHEML010000907.1 GCA_024643705.1 Caldilineaceae bacterium
CGGGAATTGATTGTCCTGTTGGATACCCGCTTTGAAGATGGCAAGCCGATGCTGACCCCTTACACCAAACGCAACGGTGCCTACATCGACATCAAACCAGGGCTACGGGTCTATGGTCTGCGCTACTACGGCAGCAGCACAGCCAGCGCGGTGGCGAACATCGGCGCTGCCCTGGACGAAGCCAAAACCGATCACCCGGACTACACCATCTTCATCGCACACACAGGCATCGAAGGGGTGCTGGCCGGTGAGGCAGGCGGGCTGACCCACCGGGAGTTGGCCCCCCTGGCCGCCCACGTTGACTATCTGGCCCTGGGCCATGTTCACAAACCCTTCGACTTTGACGGCTGGATCTACAACCCCGGCAGCCCGGAAACCTGCTCCATGACCGAAGCCGCCTGGCCGGAACGGGGCTACTATCTGGTGGATGTGGACACGGACAAACCGCGGGAAAAAGACGAATCTGCCCATACTGCAACACTCTGCGCCAATCCCCGGCGGGATTTTGTCCGCCTCTCATTCCGGGTGGACGCCCACACCACGCCAGAAGCACTCTATGCTGCCTGCCGGGAATACATTCAGCGGGAAGCCAGAGACCGGGCCAACAAGCGCCACAATCAGCCCGCACCTGTGGTGGAATTGCGGCTCCACGGCGTGCTGCCCTTCGACAGAACCGGCTTGGAGCTGGACCGTTATGAGGAATTGCTGAACGAGACCTTTGTGCCCCTCCTTGCCTTTGTCAAAAACACCACCCAGCCCACCGAATTTGCCGTGGCCGCCGATGCCCAACTCAATCGTCGAGAACTGGAACAGCAGATTATCAGCGAACTCCTGGGTAGGGACAGCCGTTTTGCCAGCCAGCGGGACGAATGGACACGTCTCGCCCTTTCGCTCAAGCAGATGGCCCTCACCGGCGCAGCCCCCGAAGCCATCCTGGACGAACTGACGAACGCCGCACCCCAGGATGATTCGGTAGCACGCGGATGACGCGGATCCGGCGGATAGGTGCGGATAAAAGCATCAAAATCGAACGCCAATCCAAATGCGAAAATCTGCGATCACCTGGGTCGATCAGCATCCCAAATAGGCTGAAAAATTCGTTTTTTATTCGCTCAATCCGTGTTATCCGCGTTCCATTTTTTAAGGCTCAATGATGCACATTCGCTCGCTTACCCTGGACAATGTGAAAAGCTACGCCGACGGCACAATCGACTTTGCCCAAGGTACAAACGCGATTGTGGGCCACAACGGCGCGGGCAAAAGCACTATTTTGGAAGCCATCGGCTTTGCCCTTTTCGACCAGATCGGCTACAACCAGGCCGATTTTGTGCGCGAAGGGGCCAAAACAGCCACAGTCACCGTCAACTTTGTCAGCAGCCTGGACGAGCGGGAATATCAGGTGGTGCGCCGCTGTGGAAGCAGCAGCAGCCACACGGTTTTTGATCCCGGCCTGGACCAGAAAATCTGCGAAGGCAAAAGCGATGTGCTCATCTTTCTGCGCCAACATCTGGGCGCAGACCCCGGCGCCGACTTGGGTGATCTCTTTACCAATGCGGTGGGCGTGCCCCAGGGAACCCTGACAGCAGCCTTTCTCAACTCGCCCACCCAGCGTAAAAACATCTTCGATCCCCTCCTGCGGGTGGAAGAATATCGCAAAGCCTACACTGCCCTGCGCGAACCCCTGCGCCTGCTCGGCCAACGGCAAAACGACCTGAATGTGACAATCGGCAGTCTGCAAGCCCGGCTGGAGCGAATAACCCCCTTGCAGGAACAGGGGGTCCAACTTGAGAAAGAGATAGCCGCTGGGCAGAGAGAATTGGCTCAAACGACCACAGAATTGGCGGCCATTCAGCAGCGGCGGGCGGGGCTAGAGACCCAACGGACCGCCTTGGTTGCATTGCGCGCTACGGCCCAGCAAGCCCAGCAGCAGGTTGATCTGAACCAACGCCAGATGGAGTTGGCCCAGCGCCGGGTGGCCGAGGCCGAAAAGGCCGCAACCACAGTGGAAGAAAACCGACCCGGCCATTTGGCTTTCCAGGCAGCCCAGGGCGAAAAAGAACGCTTGGATGCCCAAAGCCGCAGCCGCCAGACCCTGCGCGATCGTTTGGCTACCCTGGACAAGCAGCGCTCTCTGGCCCAGGCCGAGTTGAGCCGCCAACAGACCAGCCTGGACGAGATCGCCC
>JAHEML010000136.1 GCA_024643705.1 Caldilineaceae bacterium
CGACGACAATGTGGGGCGTCTGCTGGATTGGCTGGAAAGCGAGGGGCTGGCGGACAACACGATTGTCGTCTACACGTCGGATCAGGGCTTCTTCTTGGGGGATCATGGTTGGTACGACAAACGCTTTATGTACGAAGAATCCCTGCGCATGCCTTTGATCATCCGCCACCCCCGCTCGATTGCACCGGCCAGCGTGAGCGAACAGATGGTTCTCAATGTGGATTTCACCCCCACTTTTCTGGACTACGCCGGGGTTGATATTCCGGACCACTTCCAAGGCAGCACATTTCGCGCCCTATTGGAAGGCGCGACACCAGACGGCTGGCAAACTTCCATGTATTATCGCTATTGGATGCATCTGTCTCATCATCACGTCTACGCCCACTATGGCGTGCGCACCCTGCACCACAAGCTGATCTACTATTATGCCGATGCCTTGGGCCAGCCGGGCGCGATCGATGATCCTCGCGAGCCAGAGTGGGAGATGTTCGACTTGGACGCCGACCCGTATGAGCTGAACAGCATCTATCACAATCCAGCCTACGCGGGGATAAAAGCGGAACTGACGGCTGAATTGTACCGTTTACAGGCCAAAGTGGGCGACGTGCCCTACGAGCATGCGTCCGCTTGGGGAAGTTAATTTCGCAAATTTCGTATTTTTGTTTGGTTGTCAAGGAGAGCAATTTTGCAACAGTATCAACACAGAACAAGTTTCGTTCGCATCGCGTTGGTGGTCATCGCCGCATTCGTATTGACCGGATGTGCCAGCATGATTCGAGGACACATCGTCGAGCACAAAGAGATGCATGGGGGCAACCCGCCACTGGAGCTGACGTTGGCTCCTACATACACACCCACCGCGCAAGCCGAAGAAGCACCGGCAGAAACACCAACTGTAGAAGCACCCACAGAAGTAGCACCGACAGCCATACCAACCGAAGATGTGACACCCGAACCCGTGGCAGAGGAAGCCCAACAAACGGCCAGCGCAACAGCAAGCCCAGCACCTACAGTCGCTGCAACCGTCGCTGCAACAGCCACAGCCACCCGTCCACAACCTACAGCTACATCCCGCGCCCGGCCTGCGGCCACAGCAACTCCCAAACCCACGCCGATCGTTGTGATTCCCAACGGTTTTACCAAACAGACCGACAGCGTGCGGGGCTATTCGCTCGCTTTCCCCCGTGGCTACACCCTTCTTGATCTACGCAGCGCCCAGTTCCGCAACCTGGCCGGCGCGGTGGGAATGGGCGACCAGATGGCCACACTCAACGACTTCCTCGACTCGGACGCAGGCCAGATCGTCGGCATATTGGCCGCGTCCGACCTGCCAGGGATGATCTTTGGCGGACTACCCACCATTGCCCAAGTGACAGTGGTAGATGCCACCGGGGCCAACCAGGATACGGCCCAAGCCTCCATCAGGGCAATCCTCACCGGTCCGGGAGCCATTTTGAGCAATCCGGTCATCGAGACAATCGAGAACGTCACAATCAACAACCTGCCCGGTGTACGTGCCAAAGCCACCGGCAGCCTGCCTGGGGCCAATCGACCCATGACAGGCAAAGTGGTGGGTCTGCTGGCAAACGACAAGTTCTATGTGTTGATGCAACTGACCGAAAGCACGAAGTTTGCAGCCAAAGAGCCGATTTTCGACCAGATTATCGGAACCTTCCGCCCGGAATAGACAAGCAAACAGGACGAGAGAAAACAGGACGAAAGCGACCAGAGCGCATGGCCCGGACGATCAAACTCTTTGGCGACGGTAGTTTGCTGGAATATGATCAAGGAAACTTCGACGAGTGGTGCATCTTTCTGACACGTACTGGCCATACACGATTCGCGCCCAAAGATTGGCAATACTTCACCCGCTTGCAAGAGTTGGCGACAGCCTATGGCAAAGGCAAGGTTTATGCCGATTTTGAACAAATCTTCAATACAACCAGCCGAACTCTGGATAGCCAGCTTCTCGACCGAATCAGCAGCATGAGTATTGACTACACCCAGCACACTTTGCGCGCCGATATGGTCTTCACCCTTCTTTACGCAGGTATGCTGGCAGAAGAGAATAAGGCCTACGCACCTCTTGGCAAGCGCATCAAACATCTGGGAGTCTATCAAGTGGTGATCGAAGGCATGTGGCCCAGAGAAGCGGCGACCTTTAGCGTGGGTCGCCCCTGGCAGGAGTTGGCCCATCTCTGCGAAGAGCGAGGATTTTAGGCCCATGCGGACTTTTTTGAAATGGGCGGGCAACAAACAACGGATCGTGGAACGCATTGACGAACTTCTACCCCGGGGCAAACGGCTAATCGAACCCTTTGTCGGCTCCGGTGCGCTCTTTCTCAACACCGATTTCGCCAGCTATCTTCTCGCTGATAGCAACCGGGACCTGATCGATCTCTATTCCACGTTGCAAAGCGAAGGGGCTGATTTCATCGACTTTTGCCGCCCTCTCTTTTCCCCCGAAAACAACACGCCCGATGCGTATTACGCCTTGCGCACCCGCTTCAATCAAACGACAGACAGGCGGCTCAAGTCGACGATTTTTCTCTACTTGAACCGCCACTGCTACAACGGTCTCTGCCGCTACAATGCCAGCGGTGGATTCAATGTCCCTTTTGGCCGCTACAAAAAGCCCTATTTCCCCCAGGCCGAGATGGAGGCATTTTGGGCAAAATCTCAACAGGCCCAGTTTTGCCATGCCGATTTTGCCACGACCATAAAAGCCGCCACCCCCGGCGATGTGGTCTACTGCGATCCGCCCTATGTTCCCCTTTCGTCTACGGCCCATTTCACCAGCTACAGCGCGGGCGGTTTCGGCTTTGATCAGCAGTTGGCCCTGGTGGCAGCAGCCAAAGCAGCAGCCCATCGGGGTGTGCCTGTTCTCATCTCCAACCACGCAACCCCAGAAATTGAAGAAGCCTATGCCGGCGCGCGCATCGAGCACTTTCAGGTGCAGCGCTACATCAGCGCAGACGCAGACAATCGCAACAGTGTAGGCGAATTGCTGGCCCTCTTTTTGCCCTAGACCGAGCATGGGGGGCGACACGATATAAATTTTCAACCACGGTTGCAGCAGCCCAGCAGCAGGGGTACAATGGGCAAAGTGCAATCTCTCCCCCTCAAACGACCCAAAGGAGGCATATTGTGGACGAAAACGAAGGCAAGAACTACAAACACTACAACCCAGTCACCGTCACCGTCAGCGAATCAGTTGGGATTCTTGTGCTGGGCGCATTATCGATAGTGCTGCTGATCTCACTGCTACGCAGCCAATCACGCCATCGCACATTATTGGCCCAGTTGGCAGGGATCGAGCAGGCAGATGCCAAGAAACTGGCGGACACCGAGGAGCAACCCGATGACTGAGGCCATCGTGATTGGGTGCGGTGTCGCGGGCCTGTCCAGCGCCATCCGCTTGCAAGAGGCAGGTTTCGCGGTGAGCATCTTCAGCCGGGAAATGCCACCTCACACCACTTCCGACGTGGCCGGGGCCATCTGGCACCCCATCTCCGCCGAAAATCTGCCCAACGGCCTGCGCTGGGCAGCAGACTGTCGCGAGGAATTGATGCGCTTGGTGGGCAAAGCCGATAGCGGTATTCGGCTGGTCGAATTGGTCGAGCCGGTGGAGACAGGCAAAGAAGGGGAACGATGGAAGACACTGTTCGACGACCTACGCCCGGTGCCTGCCGACGAGTTGCCCACAGGCTACAGCGTTGGATTTCGCTACACCGTTCCGCTGATCGAGACACCTATCTACATGGCTTATTTGGTGAGCCGTTTCCGGGCCAATGGAGGGGTGATAGACCAGGCGGATGTAGCTGATTTGGGGCAATTTGCATCCGCAAATGGGCTGCTCGTCAACTGTACAGGTGCGTGGGCGGGTAAGCTGACAGGCGACAGCCGGGTTTTCCCCATCCGGGGGCAGATTGTACGCCTGCGTCCCCAATCCCAGATCACATCGAGCTTTCATTGCCACGGCGGGCCGTTAGGTTTCACCTACATCTTCGCCCGCACCCAGGATTGCCTGCTGGGTGGCACGTCGGAAGCGGGCAACTGGTCTCTAGCCCCCAGCGAGGCCACCAGCGCCGACATCCTGGAACGCTGCGCATCCGTGGATCGCTCGCTGCTGGGTGCAGAGCTGATCGACGTGCGGGTGGGGCTGCGTCCGGGTCGAGACCAGGTGCGGCTGGAGCTGGAAGAAACTGCCAATGGGCCTGTGATCCACAATTACGGCCACAGCGGAATCGGCCACACCCTGGCGTGGGGCTGCGCCAATGATGTGGTGCGGCTGGCAAAAGAGCGGTTTGGATAACCGTATTTCGTATTGCGTATTTCGTATCTCGTACTGGGTAAGAAGTGATATTGGCGCAGCCCCCGTTCGTTCAGTGGTAGTAAAGTAGGAACGTCAAATCTACGAACCCAACACGCAACACGCAATACGCAGCTAACAAGGAAGGCCGCACATGAGTTACCAGATCATCCAAAACATCCCCGTCTGGGGCGAACCCGACAAGGGAGCGATCGATCAGATCGTCAACTGTGCGCGCACGGGCGAAGCCGCCGCGCTCATGGCCGATCATCACCTGGGCTATGCGGTCCCCATCGGCGGCGTGATTGCCTACGGCGAGAAAGTTAGCCCATCCGGCGTGGGATTTGACATCGGGTGCGGTAACAAGGCCATACGCATCGACGCGCCCGCGCCCGAAATTCGCGCCAATATCAGCCGGATCATGGATGACATCTGGTCTACCCTCTCCTTTGGTATCGGCATGAAGAACCAAGAGCGCACCGATCATCCTCTTTTCGATGACGACCCGGCCTGGGACATTCCCATTGCCCGCAAGCAGAAACGGATGGCAGCAGAGCAACTGGGAACAATCGGCAGCGGCAACCACTACGTGGACATCTTCGAAGACGAGCAAGAGCGCATCTGGATCGGCGTCCATTTTGGCTCCCGGGGGTTGGGCCACCGGCTCGCCAGCCATTTTATCAAAGAGGGTGGCGGCAAAGATGGCATGTATGTTGACCCCGTGCTGCTGGATGCGGACAGTCAGCTCGGCCAGGAATACATTGCCTGCATGAAGTTGGCTGGGCGCTACGCCTATGCGGGCCGGGATTGGGTGGCGGATCGGGTGGCACGGCTGTTGGGCGCGCATGTGTTGGAAGAAATCCACAACCATCACAACTTTGCTTGGCAAGAGGAGCATAACGGCCACATGTTGTGGGTGGTACGCAAGGGAGCAACCCCGGCTTTCCCCGGCCAGAAGGGTTTTGTGGGCGGGTCCATGGGGGACATCTCGGTCATTTTGGAAGGGGTGGAAAGCAACGAGAGCAAGCTAGCCCTCTATTCCACTGTCCACGGCGCGGGACGGGTGATGTCCCGGACGCGGGCTGCGGGTAAGTTTCGCTTTCGCAAGGGGCGCAAAGTACAGGTGGCCGACGGCGAGATCAGCCATAAAATGATGATGAACTGGGTACGAAAAGCAGGCGTGGAATTGCGGGGCGCGGGCACGGATGAATCTCCCCATGTCTACAAACGGCTGCCCGACGTGCTCACCTATCACGACCAGACCGTCCGCATCCTGCATACGCTGACACCCCTGGGTGTTGCCATGGCCGGGGACGACGAGAGCGATCCGTATCGGGATTAGGGGATTGGAAGTAGGGATTTATTTCCACCCCAATCCTCGCCCAATCTTGCAGTGTTCAATCAGATGGTGGAAAATTTACTGCACTGAAACAGAGAAGCAGAAAGGCAAAGAAAGAATTCTGCCGCTCCGCGCCTCTGCCTCCTTGCTTCTTTGTACCTTTGCAGCAATAAAAAGCAGTCTACCCCCATCCTGATCAATACAAATCCTCGCCCAAACTTAACGAGTTCTTGTTCTGATTAGTTCGGGAGCAGCCCAATGAACCAATCCCCCAATCAACCAATCAACCTCGCTTCTGCACGGAACTTTGTCTACACCAACGGCGTGCTGTGGGAGCGGCTCCTTTTCGGCCACCTGTTTGAAGGGCGGCCCGTGGAGCCGGTGCTGGCCGCCTTCCGAGCCTACAAGAATGCGGACAATGGCTTCGGCCACGGGCTGGAACACGACATCCGCTGCCCGGATTCCAACCCACTGGCTCTGGAATTTCTGCTGGGGGTGTTGCAGCGCACGGGTATCGACCCCGGCGACTTGCTGGATGGCACGGCCCATTGGGTGGAGATACAGCGCAACCCAGATGGCTCGTTGCAAAATCCCGCGGCAGTTCTGGACTACCCCCACGCGCCCTGGTGGGATGCGGGCGGACAGACCATCCCCGATGCCATCACGGCCCGGCTGCTGGGCTTGGGTGCATGCAGCAACTCTTTGGCTGCATCGACCCGCCGCTGGGTAGAGCAAAACCTCACCCTGACTGAAATTGTCGCCACGGATTGGCTCTTTATGAACTACCACGCCCACGACTATTTTATGCAGGTGGACGACTTCCCAGATGTGGAGCGGCTGCGGGAAGCGACTATCGCCAATATTCTGCGCTGCGCCCAAGCTGCCCCGCCGGGCCAACATATTAGTCTTTTCGAATTTGCACCCACACCCTATTCGCCCGTGGCCCTGGCCGCGGATGCGGGGCTGATCGAACGCTGCCTGGTAACCGTTGCCAACGGCCAGCAGGAAGATGGTGGCTGGCGCGACGAACACGGCCTTTCTCAGTGGTGGCCCTGGACCACAATCTGCGCGCTGTTGACGTTGCGGGCGTATGACGAAGGTATCAATTTCTAGGATTTTTCCCCGATTCCCCCTTTACAACTCGCCACTCCTGTGCTACACTCGCTTCAGTTTGGCTTTCAATATACCCTGTTTTCAATACACCGTTTGGAAAGGAGGCGGCATGGCAGTCCAAGTGCAAATGTTTGCTCAAGTGCGGCAGCAGCACGCTGCCAGCGGAATACGCCTATAGACCGAACCGGCGGGGTTGCCCGCCGATCTTGCCCGATTGTCCGGCCGCAGGCGTTTTTCGCACTGCGGCCTTTTTGATTGGCCTCAGACCGTCCAACAATGCTACACCAATCAAATTTGAATCAAACGAGGAACAGAACGTTGAGTACTGAAAACGGATACGACAACGGCCAGTGGGACGAGCAGGAAGCCACACTGGCCTATTACGCCGAGAAGTTTAGCCTGCCCCGCCAGCGCATTCGCCGAAAACCGCCCAAACCCTCCAATCAAGAGGAAAAGTTAGAACGAGAGCGGGAGCTGGTAGACGCAGTGACAGCCGACCGGGGCATCGCCCTGGGTTTGGAGATCACCTATGTACCGGCCCGCTTCGAAGCCCAATGGTTGCTCGATTCGCTGCGCAACTTCTTTCTGCAAGACCTGATCACCGATGTGGTGGCCCAAGTGAAGGGTGGCAAAGAAGCCAGCGTCTATCGCTGCTTGCCCCACCCAACCGTCAACGCGCAATGGTTGGCGGCCAAAGTCTACCGCCCACGCCAGTTTCGCAACCTGCGCAACGACGCCATGTACCGGGAGGGGCGCCAAATTCTCACCGACGAGGACGGCAAGCCCGCCGACCCCAAAGACGACCGCATTATCCGGGCCATCGGCAAGAAATCGGCCTTTGGCGTGCAGGTGCAGCACACTTCCTGGCTGATGTACGAGTATACGACTCTGCAAAAGCTCCACGCAGCGGGCGCGGCTGTACCCCAACCCGTGGCGGTGGACCAGAACGCGATTCTGATGGGCTATGTGGGGGATGGCAGCCGGGCCGCGCCCACACTACACGAAGCGATGTTACAGCCCGATGAAGCCGAACCGCTCTTCCAGGAGACCCTGCGCAACATCGAAGTGATGCTCAATCAGGGCTACATCCACGGCGACCTGTCAGCCTACAACATTCTCTATTGGGAGGGAAAGATCACACTGAT
>JAHEML010000137.1 GCA_024643705.1 Caldilineaceae bacterium
CGCTGGTTTTCGGCGGGTACTGTCGCGGCCTTTGCCCTGGGCGACACCCGAGACTTTGGCTGGCTGTTAACCAATATTGGTCGGCAGCACTTCTTTGCTGGCGAAGTCGAAGCAACCATCGCCTGGTTGGAGCGGGCGTTGCACATTTTCGACGAGAAGGATCTGTTGATGGAAATGGCCTATGTTCATACAGACTTGGGTACATCTCTGCGTATCTTGGATGAATCGCGCCCTGCATTGGACCAATTCTGGCTTGCCTTCGAAGCCGTGGCCCAGCTTGGCGACCAGCTCTCCTTGGCAACAGCCTATATCAACCTGGGCAGCGCCTATTTTAGTATGGACAACCACGAAAAGGCGATCGAACAGCAGCGCAAGGCCCTGCGCATTGCCCTGCGCCGCAACAATCACATGCTCATTGCCAGTGCCCACAACAATATGGGGCTGGCATTGGAAGGAATGGAACGCTTCGCCGATGCGCACCAAGCCTATCAGAATGCCCTGGCCGTCTTCCAAAGAATGGACGACGAAGCAGGCATCAGCACCTGCTACAACAATCTCGGCTCTGTGGCCTATGCCAGCCAAAAATTCGACGAAGCGCTGGAATGGTACGAGAAAGACCTAGCGCTTTCCGAGCGACGTGGGGCCTGGATGGATAAAGCAGCCACCTTGCACAACCTGGGCCACGTGGCTCTGGAACAAAAAAACAGTACCCAAGCCCGCAGCTATTTCGAGCGCAGCCGAGACCTCTACGCCGCCTTTCAACTGGCCGACTACGTGGCAGAAGAAGACGACATGCTCGATTACGTGGCATCCCTGGAGGAAAGCCAATAGTAGCCACGGGTCACATCAGACTCAACCCCCAACCCAACTGCATAACCGCACCTCGCGATGGCTCACCCCAATCACCCCGCGCACAATCTCTAACAAAACGCTTATCATTTCGCCCCTATCTAGGCTTGCCAACTGTGCAAAAGTGGGATACACTGTTCTGCGGGTTAGCACTCTCCCACCGCGAGTGCTAACCCATTTACCTGACAAGATACGCATATCTGCACATCTTTCAGTTGTTCTATTCATCTCAATACAAAGTCAAAGTCTGTCAAGGAGGATGAACGTATGAATCTGCGCCCATTGGGCGACCGCATGGTCGTTAAACCCACCGAGCAGGAAGAAGTTACATCGTCGGGTATCTATCTGCCCGAAACCGCCAAAGAAAAGCCCCAACAGGGCAGCGTCATTGCTGTTGGTCCTGGCACCCGGGACGACGACGGCGACAGGATCGCAATGGACGTAAAGGTTGGCGACATTGTGCTGTATGCCAAGTATTCCGGCACGACCATCAAGCTCACAGGAACAGAATACCTGATCCTGAAAGAGAGCGATGTTCTGGCGATTGTTGAATAATATCGTTGTCCAGAGGTGTTTTGTTCGGTGAGCTTTTGACGTTACTTAAGCTCTTGAATCCACAACAAAACATAATCGAATGATATTCGGTGTAAGAACCGGACCGAAGCATATACTTTTGAATGTTGCCTAGAGAACCTGTCAAGGAGAAACTGTCGATATGGCAAAGCAGCTTATTTTTCAAGAAGACGCAAGACGTGCCCTGAAAAAGGGCGTTGATGTACTGGCCAATGCCGTCAAGACCACTCTCGGCCCCAAGGGTCGCAACGTGGCACTGGACAAAAAATGGGGCAGCCCCACCGTCACCCACGACGGCGTTACCGTTGCCAAAGAAATCGAACTGGACGATCCCTTCCAGAATATGGGTGCACAGCTTCTGAAAGAAGCCGCCACCAAGACCAACGATGTAGCTGGTGATGGCACAACCACCGCCACCGTTCTGGCCCAGGCCATTGTCACCGAAGGCTTGAAGAATGTCACCGCCGGAGCCAACCCCATGCTCCTCAAACGGGGCATCGAAGCCGGGCGCGACGCCATTGTTGCCGCTCTGCGCGATATGGCTACCCCGGTTTCCGGCAAGGCCGAAATTTCCCAGGTTGCCAGCATCTCGGCTGCCGACAAAGTCATCGGTGATCTCATCGCCGAAGTGATGGACAAAGTGGGTAAAGATGGTGTCATCACCGTCGAAGAGAGCAAGGGCCTCCAATTCGAGACAGAATATGTCGAGGGTATGCAGCTCGACCGTGGCTACCTCAGCCCCTACTTCGTCACCAATTCCGAGCGCATGGAAGCCTCCATCGAAAGCCCGTACGTTCTGATCACCGACAAGAAGATCAGCAGCGCCCAGGACATCGTACCCGTGCTGGAGAAGCTGGTTCAGCTTGGCAAGCGCGAAATGGTCATCATCGCCGAAGATGTGGACGGCGAAGCCCTGGCCACCCTGGTTCTGAACAAACTGCGTGGCATGTTCAACGTCCTCGCCATCAAAGCCCCTGGCTTTGGCGACCGCCGCAAAGCCATGCTGCGTGACATCGCTGTCCTCACCGGTGGGCAGGTGATCACTGAGGAACTGGGCCGCAAACTAGAGACAACCCAGTTGGCCGATTTGGGCCAGGCCGACAAGATCGTCAGCACCAAAGACACCACCACATTTGTCGGTGGTGCAGGCGACACCGACGCCATCAAGGGTCGCATTGACGAAATCCGCGCCGAGATCGATGCCAGCACCAGCGACTACGACCGCGAGAAGCTGCAAGAGCGCCTGGCGAAACTGGCCGGTGGTGTGGCTATCATCCGCGTGGGTGCTGCCACCGAGACCGAACTGAAAGAGAAGAAGCACCGTGTGGAAGACGCCCTGAGCGCCACCCGCGCGGCTGTGGAAGAAGGCATCGTCCCCGGCGGTGGTGTAGCCCTAATCAACTCTGTGCCTTCTCTGGACAGTGTGGATCTGACCGGCGACGCAGCAACCGGCGTGCGTATTCTGCGCCGAGCCTTGGAAGAACCCATGCGCATGATCGCCACCAACGCTGGCCTTGACGGCGCAGTGGTTGTGGAAAAAGTGCGTGGCCTGCATGGCGACGGAGCCAAGACAACCGGCTACGACGTCATCGCCAACGACTACGTGGATATGCTCCAGGCCGGTATTATCGACCCGGTGAAGGTGACCCGCAGCGCCGTGGAGAATGCATGCTCCATCGCCGCGATGATCCTGACCACCGAAGCCCTGATCACCGACATCCCCGAACCCGAAGCCCCAGCAGGTGGTGGTGGCGACATGGGCATGGGCGGCATGGGCGGCATGATGTAAATCCCCATTGGGATTGCGTCACAAAAACATGAATTGCAAAAGACGCCGGAGGGTTATCCCCTTCCGGCGTCTTTTTGATTGGCAGAACCAAGTGAAAACCAATGTTCATTTGGCCGGAAATAAGTTTCAAGCAGTATTTGATTAAAACGTAGGGCAGGTTTCTTACCTGCCATCCTTCGGTTGATCACCTCGGCACCGATAAGCCCGACCAAGAAAAGCCGCACACATCAAATTCGTATCGTCCGTGCAATCCGTGCAATCCGTGCAATCCGTGCAATCCGTGTTCAACACATCTCCGTGTCACCCAGTCGGGGAAAAAGTGGACAAATCAAGGCCCACAAGCTACCCTGTTGACAAGAATCCACAGCAACAAACAATCCGCACCCATCGACCCGTGTCTCCCATTCACCGCCCACCAATAGGACACACCTATGTCAACAACTATGTCAACAACTACACGCAAAACCCCATCTTCTCACCTCCGTTTTGGCACAGCCCGGGCTGATATCACCCAACCCGTGGGCATCTATCACCGCATGTGGGGCGCGGCCAGCCACGACAAGGCAGCGGGCGTCCATCGCCCCCTCTATGCCGACGCTCTTGCACTCCGCCCCCTTCACGGTGATGGGCTGGGGCTGCTGCGCCTGCTCATCGATCTGGTCGGGTTGGGCAAAAACGAACTGGATGAATTGGTGCAAACAGCCGCCGCGGCCAGCGGAATGCCAGCCGAGAACGTGGTCGTCACCTTCTCCCACACCCATTCGGCGGGGATGATGACGCCCGATCGCATCCCTCTGCCCGGCGGCGATCTGATCCCCGGCTATCTGGCTGAATTGAACGCAACTGTGGCCCGTATCAGTCGCGAGGCTGTGGAACGCACGCAAGAAGCTGTTATTTCATACGCAAGGGGCCGCTGTGGCATGGCGGCCAACCGGGACTGTTGGGACGACCAACGGGCCATTTTCGTCTGCGGCTACAACGCCACCACCCCCGCCGACGACACCCTGCTGGTGGGTCGGGTGACAGATACAAATGGAAATCCCTTGGCAACCCTGGTCAATTATGCCTGCCACCCCACAACCCTTGCGTGGGAGAACCAACTCATCAGCCCAGACTATGTGGGCAGCCTGCGCGAAAGTGTGGAAGAAGCCACCGGCGCGCCCTGCCTCTTCCTGCTGGGGGCCTGCGGTGAACTGGGGCCGACAAATGGTTTTGTGGGTGATACAGCCGTGGCCGACCGCAACGGGCGCGAGGTAGCCTACGCTGCTCTCTCCGCTCTTGCCAGCCTGGGGCCACCCGCGGCAGACTTTGCCTATACCGGGCCGGTTGTCTCCGGGGCCACCTTGGGCGCGTGGGCCTTCACCCCCCACGATGACGCCCGAATCGCAGAAACCAGCCGCATGAATGGCGGCGGCTTTGCTGTCAACCTCTCGACCAAAGCCATGCCAAACCCGGACACACTCAGCGCCGAACTGGAGGAACGAGAAACCCAATGGCAGGAAGCCATTGACAAAGGTGATGACGTGACAGCCAGAGACGCCAGAGCACAGGCCGAACGAGCGCGCCGCTGGTTGGCCCGCCTGCGCCACATCCCCAGCGGTGGCACAGCCCCAGTTCACTGCTCGGTCTACCGGCTGGGCGACGCGGTCTGGGTCACCTGTGGCGGCGAACCGTACAGCCTTTTGCAAACCGAGCTGCGCCACCGTTTCCCCAATACGACAATTTTCGTCTCACCCCTTTCCGGCGATATGCACGTTGCCTACCTTCTGCCACGGGACCGCTACGGCCTGGGGCTGTATCAAGAAGAGCCGTCGATCCTGGCTCCCGGCTGCCTGGAAGCGCTGATCGAGGCGATTGGCGAACGGATCGCAGCATTGGGGTGATCCAAGCGCAAAAGGAAGATGGAGATTGAGAGATTGGGGAATTGACGGGCCGATGAATCGACCAATCCTTACCCCCCAAAAAAGGAGAACACCATGATCAACAATAATCTCATCTCGTTTACCCAGGATTTGGTGCGTATTCCCAGCCTGAGCGGGCAAGAGGGCGGCGTGGCCCAGCGGATGCAGCAGGAAATGGTCGCGCTCGGTTTTGACCAGGTGTGGAGTGATGAGTGCGGCAATGTGATCGGCGTGGTGGAAGGGAGCGCGCCAGGGCCGACCATTCTATTCGACGCCCATACAGACACCGTGGGTGTTTCGCCCGGCGTGCCCTGGGAACGTGCCCCCCACAGCGGCGACGTGGCCGACGGCGCGCTCCATGGACGGGGCAGTGCGGACATGAAAGGCGCGCTGGCCGCGATGGTGCATGGCGTGGCTGGGCTGGATCGCAGTCGTCTGGCCGGTCGGGCCGTTGTCAGCGCGTCGGTGCTGGAAGAGGTGTTAGAAGGCGTCGCCCTGGCAAAAGTCATCCAGCAGACCGGGGCTGACTTTGTCGTCATCGGCGAAGCCACAGAATTACAGCTAGCCAGGGGTGGGCGTGGCCGGGCCGAAATCCATTTGGAGACGATTGGCCGCCCCTCCCATTCGTCAGCGCCCCATCTGGGCCGCAACGCGGTGCTGGATATGCTGCGGGTAGTGGCCGCGGTGGAGTCGATCCAATTGCCCAGCCACCCGCTGATGGGCCCCGCCATCCTGGCCCTCACCGACATCATCTCCGACCCCTACCCCGGCCATTCGGTCATTCCCAGCATCTGCCGGGCCACCTATGACCGCCGCCTGCTCCCCGGCGAAAGCGCAGATGATGTGCTCTCGGTCATCGCGGGTCGGGCCGATCTGGCCGACATCAGCCTCAATACCACCATCGGTGTAGGCGCATATACCAGCCACACGGGTTTCACATTCACCCAGGAAAAATTCTTCCCTGCCTGGGAGTTGGCCAAGGAAGATGCGTTTGTGCAGACCGCGCTCGGTGCCCTGCATCGCAGTGGCATCGAAGCCGAGACCGGAGCCTATCGTTTCTGCACCAATGCGGCCTACAGCGCGGGCGTGGCGGGTATTCCCACTCTGGGCTTTGGCCCTGGCGCCGAGCGGGACGCGCATGTGATCAACGAACGGCTGCAACTCCATGAACTGCTGGCCGCAGCGCAGGGTTACGCGGCCATCGCCAATGCACTGCTGGAAAGATCAACGCAAAGACGCTAAGACGCAAAGGGACGGAGACGCAAAAAACCAGACAGCCCTTCGCGTCTTTGCTTCCCCGCGTCTTTGCGTTAAATTTTTGCCATTTACAGGAGCTACAGTCAATGATCCGTCCCGGATTGGTTTCAATTACTTTTCGCAAGCTCGCGCCCCGTCAAATTGTCGATCTGGTTGTGCAGGCCGGGCTGGATGGAATTGAATGGGGTGGGGATGTCCACGCGCCCCATGGGGACATGGCCGCGGCGCGGGAGATTGCCCAAATGACTTCCGATGCAGGGCTGGCAATGCCCACCTACGGATCATACTATCGGGTGGGTCACCCAGATGAGGTCAACTTTGCGGATGTACTGGCAAGCGCCGTGGCGTTGGGCACGCCGAGCATTCGGGTGTGGGCGGGCAAGAGTGGATCAGCCGAGGCAGACGCGGCCTATTGGGATAGGATTGTGGCGGACAGCCGCCGGATTGTAGAGATGGCAGCGGAAGAAGGGGTCGCCATTGCCTACGAATTCCACGGTAACACCCTCACCGACACAGCCGAGTCGGCCCGCCGCTTGCTGGAAACGGTGGATCGCCGCAACCTGCACACACTTTGGCAGCCGCCCAAAGGCTCGACAGTGGAAGAAAACCAGGCCGGGATCGACACAATCGCGCCCTGGCTCGGCCACATCCACGCGTTTGCCTGGCGGATCGAAAAGGGGCAGACGATCCGCCTGCCCCTGAGTGACCATAAAATTCAGTGGAAAGAGTATCTGGCCCGCATCGACAAGCTGGGTGGCGAACGCTTCGCCCTATTGGAGTTTGTGCAGGGAGACGAGCCGGACCGGTTTTTGGAAGATGCAGCCACGTTGCGGCGCTGGCTTGTTGAGATTTGACCACTGAGATTTGACCATAGACGACGGACAATAGACGACCGACGACGGATGGAACTGGTTCGTCGTCTATCGTCCGTCGTCAATTTTCACAACCGATACGCCTTTTTCGCCAACCCATACGCCAGATCGTAGGCCATGTCGGACGCATCTTCCTCGTCCACAATGCCCTGCACCACCAGCCCGGCCACCCAATCACAGGCCACCCGACGCCAAAGTTCGTGGCGGGTGGGAATGGAGGGGAAGGCGCGGGTGTCGTCGTTGAAACCCACCGTGTTGTAAATCCCCGCGGTCTCCACCACAGCGTCGAAGAAGTGGCGAATGCCATTAATGCTGTCGAAATACCACCAGGGTGGCCCCAAACGCAGAGCCGGGTAGTGACCAGCCAGGGGCGCAAGCTCCCGCCCGTAGGTGGTTTCGTCCAGATTAAAAAGAATGAGCGTCAGATTGGGGTCGTTGCCAAAACGGTCCAACAGGGGTTTCAAATTGCGGGTAAACTCAGCGGCAAGGGGAATATCAGCACCCATATCCCGGCCAAATCCCTGGTAGATAGACGGGTTGTGGTTGCGATACGAGCCAATGTGCAACTGCATCACCAAGCCATCTTCCGATGACATCCGGGCCATCTCCACCAACATATGGCCTGTGAAACGACGGGCGTCATCACCGGTTGTCTTGCCCGCCAA
>JAHEML010000908.1 GCA_024643705.1 Caldilineaceae bacterium
AATCGGCAAACCCCACAAAAAGGTTGGGCAGGGCCTGTTGGCTGATGGGTGTCTGCACCAAAAGAGTGAGCAGCGCGCCAGCCAGAATCCATACACCGCCGGGACTGCTCAGGCGTAAGTAGCGATAGGCGGCGGCGACGACGAAAAAGCCGGTGAGGGCAAACAGGGTTGCCTAGCCTGGCGCAATGATCGCATCGAAGGCCCATTCCATCAACGCGCCGGTTACGCCCCCGGGTGTGGCAAGCCCAGCCGTTAGCACCAACACAAAAGAAACCACCAAGAGCAGGCTCAAGGGCCACTCGACCGTTCCCTGTTGGATGCGCTCTACATGCACCCACACAACAGTGGCGATGCCCAGTGCGAGGGTGAAAGCAGAGAGCAGCAACGCCCACGTGTAGAGGAGGTTGGCAACGGGCCGAAGCTGGGGATTGAGACCAAAACGGTCGGCCAGAACAACACCGGCCACAAGAGCCACGATGAGTAGGGCAAACCGATTGATCCAGGGGGCACGCTGGGCAAGCATAGGATGATTAGGGTGTGGGATGTGAGACTGACCGGATGGTTGATTGTCGGAGCATCTTGCGAAAAGACGCCAGCAACGATGAACAGAGTATACCAAAGGTAAGGCGATTGTTCCAGCTATCCAACAGCAAATGGGCATCTTTCCCATGGGGTAATGTGACCCCGGAAAAGCACCCCAAACAATTGACGAAAGCAGACATGCGTGCTATTGTGACTCGGCTTTTCGGCACGATCTTTGATCGGCCTTTGATTGGCCAATGGCGTTTGCGGGTGGCGTTGCCCAACCCGTTTTGACAGACACATTCGTAGACCGACGCGTCGGGCATCTCTGCCCGTCGAACGTCGGCATTTTATTTGCACATGCAGGAGAACAAAACCATGCACGCAACAGCAAACCCCACCGTGAATCCCATGCACGAACTGGCAGCCTGGGTTGATCAACCCGATCCCCGCCAGATTTTGAAGGAGATGGACCCGGATATCTATAACGCTATCGAATTGGAGCGACGACGTCAGAGTGATGGCATCGAACTGATTGCCAGCGAAAACTACGTCTTTCCGGCTGTGCTGGCGGCAGCAGGCAGCGTGCTCACCAACAAATATGCCGAGGGTTATCCTGGGCGACGCTACTACGGCGGCTGTGAATTTGTCGATGTGGCCGAGCAGATCGCCATCGACCGGGCCAAGCAACTCTTTGGCGCCGAACATGCCAATGTGCAGCCTCATTCGGGCGCGCAGGCCAACGCCGCTGTTTACATGGCTTTGCTCCAACCCGGCGATACCGTGCTGGCGATGAAGCTGGACCACGGCGGCCATCTGAGCCACGGTTTCCACCTGAACAGTTCGGGCCACTATTACAATTTTGTCCACTATGGTCTGAACCAGGACACCGAGCAAATCGACTATGACGAAGTGGAGCGGCTGGCAAAAGAACATCGACCCAAGCTGCTTCTGGTCGGAGCCAGCGCCTATCCCCGCCACTTCGACTATCCCCGTCTGCGGCAGATTGCCGACGAGGTGGGCTGTTTGTTGATGATGGACATGGCCCATGTGGCTGGGCTGGTGGCAACTGGTCTGCACCCCGACCCGGTTCCCTTTTGCGATGTGGTGACGACCACAACCCACAAAACCCTGCGTGGCACTCGGGGCGGTCTGATCCTCAGCCGAGAGAAATTTGCCAAGGATATCAACCGGGCTGTCTTCCCTGGAATGCAGGGTGGGCCGCTGATGCACATTATTGCGGCCAAGGCCGTGGGCTTCAAGCTGGCCATGGAACCATCGTTCAAGGTATATCAGCAGAATGTGTTGACCAATGCCGGGGCACTGGCAAATGCGCTCCAGGCCGAGGACATTCGCATTGTCAGCGGCGGCACCGACAATCATCTGCTTCTGGTGGATTTGGGCAGCCTGGACGATGATAATGTAACCGGCAAAGCCGCGGAAAAGGCGCTGGATCATGCGGCCATCCACTGCAACAAGAACATGATCCCCTTTGATCCCAAACCAGCCATGGTGACCAGTGGTATTCGTTTGGGTAGCCCGGCGGCCACAACCCGTGGCATGGGCGTGGCCGAGTTCCAGCAGATTGGGCGCTGGATCGCGACGGTGGCCCGCGACCCCAACAACGCTGCCCTGCAAGAGAGAGTGCGGGGCGAA
>JAHEML010000138.1:0-1572 GCA_024643705.1 Caldilineaceae bacterium
CTCCCTGGTGCTTATCTATATTATCAATTTGCGCTCGTTTGGCTGGACGCTTTCCATGCAGCTCCAGCCCGGTGATTTTGGCAATGCGTTTGCCATTGCCCTGGTTGCGGCTTTGCTGGCTGGTCTCTATCCAGCCTGGCGTATGGGGCGCACGCAACCGGCAGACGCGCTGCGATCCGAGTAGTGATAGCCGTCAATAAGTGCCGTCAATAAGTCCCGTCGTAGGCGTTGCCGGCGACTGCATCCAATACGATGATCTGGTGATCTTTGAGATCGTCCCAGTGGCCTTGCGCGCCAACAAGGGCCGGAATGCCTAACTCAACCGCGGCCAGGGCAGCGTAGCTTTCGCGCCCAGGTTCGGCGGTGATGAGACCACCTACTTGGTAGACCAGTTCCGACCAGCTTGGGTCGATCTTCTCCGCCACCAGAATATCCTGGGTGGTCACGGTGATCGAATCGGGTAGTTGTCCCGGCTGTAGACGCACGACTCGTCCGCTGGCCCGTCGGCTGCCCACGCCATCGCCAGTGACAAGGACACGGGCAATTTTGCGCACTGTCATTAGGTTGGTTGCGCCAGGGATGCCACCGACGACCCCGCCCGTCACTACCACAATGTCCCCCTGATCCACATACCCCGCCCGGTGAGCAAGGCGCACGGCATCTTCGACCACTTCGTCGGTGGTGTTCATGCGCCGCCCCAAAATCGTATAGACTCCCCAGTAGAGGGCCAGCTGCCTGTGGACGACGGGGCTGGGTGTGACGGCAATGATCGGTACGTCGGGGCGGTAGCGGGCCAGCTTTTTGGCTGTGGAACCGCTAACGGTTGGTGCGATGACGGCAGCAGCTTTGACTTCCAGGGCGGTGGCGACTGTGGCTCGGCTGACTGCGCCAGCAATTGTTGCGGCCCTGGTGGTAGACGTGTGGGGTTTGGGTTGGGAGGAGAGGGATCGCACCCGTTCAGCCTCTTCTGCAATTTTCACCATGGTCTGCACAGATTTGACTGGATAAATACCAGAAGCTGTCTCGCCGGAAAGCATAATGGCGTCGCTGCCATCCAATACAGCGTTGGCCACGTCGCTGGCTTCGGCGCGGGTAGGGCGGGGGTTGCGGATCATGGAGTCGAGCATTTGGGTGGCTGTGATCACCGGAACGTCGGTTTCGTTGCAATAGCTGATGATCATTTTTTGCACCATGGGCACTGCTTCTGGGCTGGTCTCGATCCCCAGATCGCCCCGGGCAACCATCACGCCGTCCGATGCATCGATGATCTCGCGGATATTCTTGACGGCATCGGGTTTTTCGATTTTTGAGATGATGGGGGTTGTGCGGCCAAAACCGGCTTTGCCACGGATTAGCTTGCGCAGGTCTTCTACATCTTGGGCCTGACGAACAAAGCTGAGCGCGATCCAATCGACCTGCTGCTGGAGCAGAAACTCGACATCTTCGATGTCTTTGGGGGTGAGAGACGGAATCTCCAGCTTGGAATGGGGTAGGTTCATGCCTTTATTGTCGTATAGCACCCCACCCACAATGACCTTGGTGATAATTTCATCATCGGTGGCTGCCGTCACT
>JAHEML010000138.1:1617-7893 GCA_024643705.1 Caldilineaceae bacterium
GGCTTTGATAGGGACACCACCCTCTTGCATACGTCCTACTCGGAGCTTCGGCCCTTGCAGGTCGCCCAGGATTGCTATTGGTTTGTTGCGTTTTTGAGAAATCTCACGAATTCGGTGGATATTCTGCGCGTGGTAGTCGTGGCTGCCGTGGCTCATGTTGAGCCGAGCCACATTCATGCCAGAATCGATGAGTTGTTCAAGAATTTCTGGGTCGTGGCAAGCCGGCCCGATAGTACAAACAATTTTGACGCGCAGCATACGGTTCTCCCTGAGTTTTCGCGATACGAACAATCAAGCCAAACACGACGATCTTGAGAAAGGTTGTACTTACTCTTCCTGCTCCATAGAAGCCGAACTCTCTTCTTCTGCTTCGCGCAGAGTCCGTTCCCCTGCGTCGTGGCGAGCGCGCGCCTCGATGAAGGCTTCTTCGCTCATCCCCAATGGACGTTCTTCGCCCAAGGTTTTGTGCAGTCCCAGGCGCAGCCCTTGGATGGTCCGTTCCAGGGGGTTGTCGCTGTGGGTTTCGGCAAAGGTGGCAACGGCTGTCTCTGGGTCTAATGGGGCCAGGCCATACCGGGTGGAGAGAGCTTCTCTGTGCTTGATAATCCATAAGTAGAGATCGACTTCTGTTCGACCTGGGAAGTGGTCAAGAAGTTGGTTTTTGCGCATGGCTTCGATGACAGGCATGTAGACAGTATCGTACCAGCTTGCCACGGCATCTGCCCGGCTCAGGTTGGTATTGCTGCCCTCGCGTTTTAGATCCATGTTGCGCAGGTAGCGGTGAACCTCGATGTGATTGAGCAAGATTTCATACCGGCCAGGCACTGTCATGCTTATGTCTGCACCAGGGCGGAGGAGATCCAGATGTGTCTCTGCCATGAATTCGGCATATTCGACCTTGATGATCCAGAGGTCTCGCTCGAAGTCGGTAAAGGAGAGGGGGATGGACGTCTGTAATTCGGTGACGTATGCCTCGATCTCGTCAATCTGGTTGGCTCTGGCTACACTGATGCGGTGGTTGCCATCGCGCACGAAATAGGCATCACCCAATTTGTATAGCTCCACCGGTGGCACGCCTTCCAGAGAATTCAAGGCTGCGTCGAGCTTTGCCCAGCGAAAGCTGTTGATACTCGAGCGGGGCAAGAACTCCCGGGTAAAGTCCAGGTAGCGGCCAACACTACCCACGATTTTGTCCAGGGGTACGTTTTCGATGCGGCGGCTGATCTCCTGGCGCGCCTTGAGACGCTGGGCCACTTCGTCAAAGTTGACCAAATTGGTGTTCGTCCCGGTGATCAGGCCCAGAAGATCGGTGATTTGTGCTTTGCGCAGACTTTGGGCGTAGTGTTCCCGCCCCACTGCGGCATGAAATTCGTTAGACATGGTATGTTTCTGCGAACGTTGTTGTATTCATGCTTGTATCTGTAAGAATGAAAAAGCAGGTGAATGGCGCCCAATTTGGTCTGCCCACCTGCTTTCCATTGCAGTTGTTTCGATTGACTGGCCCAGACTACCAGACCCGAGCAATTCGATGAGCCACAGGGATTGTGTCTCTGGTTCGCCGCTTTGCCTCCGCGTCGCCGGACAGTCGGCTATTGATACGTGATGGTATCGGTGGGGCGTACCACCTGAATCCAGCTTTGCCCCGGTTTCAGCGGGACAATTTGCTCGCCTGGCCCCAGCCAGCGGGGTGGGCTTTCGTCGTTGGCCCGCCATGTCCCTTCGTAGACCCGCCCATCCCGGAAGATGCGGAAATCGCCGAAACCATAGAGGTCGATATCGACACCCTTTGTGCCCAGGCTGTCTTCGACAATGTTGGTCAACGTATGGTTGGCAAAAAGGATAATCACATTATCGGTGGTGATTTGTGCGCCGGTTTCGTTATCGATGTGGGCCTGGCCACCCTGGAAGCGCACATACTGGTTGCTCTGGGCATCGTAGCGCCATTCTACGTTGTTGCCGCCGGGGTAGGGTATCTGAATCGAATTTGCGGGGCCAGCGTCGAAGGTTGCCGGTGTTTCGCTGTAGCTGAAGCCGGGCCGATTCCAGGGCTTTATCGTGCCTTCTGGTGTCAGCAGGTTGTTGATCACTTTCTGGCAAAATGGGAGATCTGGTTGGGCAACGCAGCGGCGAGCCGTATCGTCCAGCCACTGGCGCACACCATCTGTCCTGCCTTGCAATCGGGTGCGATAGTCTGAACCGATACTGGAAAAGTAGACAGTGTTGCTGGGATCATCAATGTCCACATCCAAATAGGGGAAACCAACCTCGTTTTTGAGCAGGTAGCGAATTTCGTCGCTACCACCCGAACAGGCCAGCACCCCGTCGTACATCTGGGTCATCCAAATGTTGGGCATGCGTGCGCTGCGCACCGGGCCAATCCGTTCGGCGCGCTGGCTCTGGTATAGAGCAGTCATGCGGGTGATTGTAAAGCCATCGACGATGTACTCGTAGACAAGATCGGCTTTGTTCAGGCCATAATGGGCAGAACGCCCCACCGGATCGTTGTTGATACACATCAAAATAGGCCGCATACGCAGGGGCGCGGTATCGGCCACCACCTTCCCGGTGAAGGGGGCAATATTTTCTGGTAGTGGCGTTGCTGTCGGCGGAACTTCGGGCGTCGGGGTGGGCGGCACAGGGGTATCGGTCGCCTGTGCCAGGGTGTTCGGCGCCTCAAGAATCGGCTCGCCCGCAGGCAGAGCTGTTTTGGTAGGCGTGGCGGTTGCTGCCGGTGCCTCTGGCCCACAACCAGCCAGCAACAATACGCTCGCTAGCAGAATCAGCAGGGCGAACAAGGGCAATCGGGCTTTGAAAAATGTCGGTTTGAGCGTCGAACAATTGGGGTGAGAAGAATCGGTCATAGAAGAGCCACAGTTGGTTGAATGAGATTTGTCAACGATATCCATCACGATCCATACAGATACGGCAAGAAAAACCGTGAAAGTTTTTGGATGCCGATTGCACAAATGAGACGAATTTTCCTGTGCAATCGGCGTATATCTGTGTCCAACGGCTTTCCAGGAATCACTTAGATACTCGCAAGAGTATACCACAGCCAACATAGAATCAATACTGAATTATCTCGCTTGTGGTACAATTCTTTTATGAAGAATGAGTTGCCCCAAGACGTTGCACGGGTGATCCCTCGTCTTGTTCCCAGTCTACATTTTTTGGCACGTCGGCGGATGTTGCTGCCTGCGCTTTTGCTGCTGTTCACCCACCGACCTCTGGCTTTTGTGGTTGGACAAGGGCTTTGGTTGTGTACACCTTTAGAGATGCTTGTGCCGAACGCACATGTGGACGCATGGGCTACGTTGCTTAGCCACCCGCATGGAGGCACGATCTTGGAAACGTTGCTGGCCGAAGTCGCGACCAATGGGAGCAGTATCGATGAATCTGTATCGTAGCCCACGCACGCTTTCGGCTCACTGGCACAGATTGCTAGAGACTGGGCTGGAAGCTGGCGATTCACCCGTGTTGGCTCTGGGCTGGGACACCCTGCATCCTGACAGCTTTTTTTCGGTGGCCGCGCTGAATCATCTGTCCCATCATCGCCCAGGCGCGATCAACCCGTGGGTGGTGGCTGGTGGCGAAGGCGGGCTTTGGCTGATGGGGGCGAACCAGTGGCCCCGGACTGAATTTGGGGGGGCTGTGTATGGGGGCAACGATTGTGTAACCTATGCTGCATCTCTCACGTTGGCCGAGCCACCTCGCTCTGGTTTGGATGGGTCGGCTGGGCTGCCTTTGGGCATGGCGTGGATGCTTACGCCAACAGCCGCACCGGGCAGCGAGCGATCCGAGGGTGAGTATTTGCCCTTTGCTTTAGCACCCGACGAATTTTCTTTCTCGTCTCTGCTGCGCCCTTTATCCGATCCCGATTCATCCCCATCCGCGTTAGATTGGATTGCAGGCGCGGAACATTGGGCTGCGATTTTGTTGGTTCTTGGGCTACTTGTGGCGGCATTTCTCATCTGAGCAAGGCCGCAGATGCTTCTTGTTACATCGTTTAACAATTTAAGTCGCTCTGGGTAAAAGTTTTGCCCATCGAGCAATACAGTCTATATTTTTCAGTTTATGGAGAAGCGTGTGAGTACACAATACTATGGCGGACAGGCGGTGATCGAAGGCGTGATGATGCGGGGGCGCAAATCTATGGCGGTGGCTGTGCGCAACCCCCAAAACGAGATCGTCCTCCACGAAGAGGCCCTGACCGCTAAAATTTACACAAGTTCCTGGGGGCAATGGCCTTTTGTGCGGGGGCTGGCCATGCTTTGGGATGCCCTGGGGTTGGGGATGCGGGCGCTGATGTGGAGCGCTGATGTGGCCATGCAAGAAGAAGGAGAGGCAGAGCCAATCGAATTTTCTGGTCCTGTGGCGTGGACAACCATTGCCACCAGTCTGGCTTTTGCTATTGGACTCTTTTTCCTGTTGCCCACTTTGGCCAGCAAGTGGCTCGCTGGCTTTTTTAATGACCATGCGGCAATCGATGCGATTTTTGAAGGGGGTATTCGGCTGGTGCTCTTTGTCGTCTATCTGTGGGCCATTGGCCTTATGCCCGACATTCGCCGGGTCTTTGGCTACCATGGCGCAGAGCACAAAACCATCAACGCCTACGAAGCGGGCGAGGAATTGACTGTTGCCAATGTGCAACGGTACAGCGTTCAGCACACCCGGTGTGGAACCAGTTTTCTGCTCTATGTGCTTGTGATCAGCATTTTTCTGTTTGCCCCGCTCACTTTTGCCGGCATCGAGCCTGGCTGGCTGGCGCTTCTCTTTCGCTTCGCCACCCGGTTGTTGTTGATCCCCATTGTCGCGGGCATCGCCTACGAGATCATCCGCTTTAGCGCACGCCACGAAGACAACCCAGTGATGCGTGCTTTGATCACACCTGGCCTGCTTTTGCAGAAATTGACCACACGCGAGCCGGACGATGGAATGGTCGAATGTGCCATTGCCGCCCTACATCCTGTGCTGGTCGAGGATGGAAGGATCACGCGGGGTGCAAGTGGGGTGCAAGTGGTAAGTACAGCAGGTACAGCAAGCAGTGGTCAATAGACGTTCAAATTCTGACCACTGCCCATCTCTCACTCTCTTAATTCACTCTCTTAATTCTCCGACCACAAACGACTCCCCTTCGATCACAACCTGATCGCCTTGATGGAGTTGGCGGCCTCGGCGCGTCTCAACCGTACCGTTGACCGAAACCGAGCCTTCGCGAATCAGGTGTTTGGCTTCTCCGCCGGACATGACCGCGCCTACACGTTTCAAAAATTGATCGAGTTTGATCGTTGAATCCATTCAAATAACTCCTTGTAGCTTCGACCAGAGCGTCGGTGAGGCTGATGGGTGTTTGGGTGTTGTGGAAAGCTATGACTGACCGTCGATCCCCCACAAGGAGCGGTCGGCAAAGCGATAGGGCAACTGATCAAAATGGGGGATGAGCGCGCCGGGTGCAGCAACATAGAGGATGGCTTTGGCAATAGGCCCATAACCTGCGTGAAAGTGCTGCATGGACTTGACGACAATCAGCCGCTTGTGGGGGGCGTCGATGCCTACTTGTGTCAGCGCATCCGGGTTGAACGATTGGGTGCGCTGGCTGTTGACCTGCACCTCCACGCCGTTGCCCAAATCAAGTGCCACCGCGTCGCCCATGCGGGATTTAGCCGTTTTGGGCGGGGTTCCCACGGTCTGTACAGCCTCCAGAGCGATGTTGCCCACAGTGGCCGTTATGTCCAATGGATCGCCCGATTGTGGCCCCATTTTCCCGCCCAACCGCAATGCCACCCGTGTACCTGTCCCCGCATTCACGGCCAATTGGGTAACGACCGGGTCCCAGAAATTAGCAAAGGCGACATCTCCAATACCTCGTTCCAGCACTCGACGCAATATGAAAGTGGAATCATTGGGCGCGCCGCCACCCGCATTGTCCGACACATCCGCCAGAACAACCGGCCCGCTGCCCGGTTCATCCGCCAGTTTCAAGGCTTGGTCCAGCGCTTCATCAATCGAAAGGTAGGGCGGCTGGGTTTCGGCGGCAATCTTCTCCAGGTGATGGTGGAGTTCCGCCGCCAAACGCGCACCTTCGTTTGGGCGATCATCGGTAATCACCAAGAGTTTTGCCCCCATGTCGGCCACATCGCCCCAAGGAAAGCCGTGGCCGAAAGAGACGGACAGCACGCCATGTTTGCCCTCAAAGCTCTGCAAACCATCGACAAACGAGCGCATGGGTTCCCTGGTGGTGTGAAAAACGCCGATCATCCGGCAATCATGCACGTT
>JAHEML010000139.1 GCA_024643705.1 Caldilineaceae bacterium
CGCGATCTCCGCCCGTCAGTACATCATCTTGACCATCGTTATTGATGTCGCAGTCGTAGACGTCACAATCGACAATGGTGTCATCATTCCAGACGATAAACTGATCCCCACAACCGGCACCGCCATCGTAGATGTCAGCGTAGGTATCAGCATCAAAAGCAACCGGCCAAAGACCACACGCCTGATTAGCCGCTCCACAGGCTGCCACGGCCTGGGCGCCTGTGCTGATTTCCGGGAACCCAATCACCCCAGCCAGAAAAGTCGGCGTGGTAATCCGGGTGGTAACTGTGATCAGTCCTCCGCTCACTCCCGGGTGGCTGAGACCGACAGTAGCTGATTGGGCGCGGTTAAAGACGGTGGCGTAGTTTCCTGCCACAGTCTCCACCGTACCCTGGGTGGGATCAACAAAGCACATCTGATAGGCGCCAGCCAGGGCACCGGCATCGGCGGCGTTTTGCATGTTGCGTCGCTGGGCATAGGCGTAGCTAATGTCAATGGCCAACGCCGCGCATCCCAGCAGCAAAATCAGGGCAATGCTGACCTGGATCAGTGCCTGCCCGGTTTCCTCTCCCAGATTTCGTATGAGCCACTCTTTCATATGTCCCTCGCTTGCTAATCTACGCCAAACACGATCATCGAAGTTCCGTTGCGTAAGGGAATGACTGGCATCCCGATAATGCCACCCAGCAATGTCGTATACGAAAAACTGACGGTGACGGTGATCGGGCTGCCGCTTGCAGCTGGGGCGCTAGGGTTGGGTGCAATGGTAATGTTGCTGCTGCTCAGACTGACGCCGAAGCCGGAAGCCTCCTGCACAGTTGCACTGATAATGCCCGTTGCATAATAAGGAAACCGGGCTCCATAACGCGCACCCTCCCGTGCCGCATTGGTGATGGCGATATGGCGATTCAGAGCGCCGCCCAGGTCGACAATGCCGACAATAATCAGCAGGAGAAAAGGTAGCAGCAGCGCCATTTCTACCAGGTTCGCGCCCTGCTCACGGCGCTGTACACGTCCCGTATGCGTATATTGCTCTCGCATCCTGCATCGCATCTTGTCTTTCCCGCTTCGTTTTTCAATAAGGCTTGGTAAGCCAGCATTTCAGCCCAGCTACCCAAGGGCAGACACACAAAGTATAACAGATCACACCATGATTGGTTCGCTGCCATCAATTGCTAGCGATTCCCGGTCTGAGCAGTAATTTCGCAAACCAGTCATGGCACAACCAAAACTCAATTCAATTCTGAATGCGCTGCCACAAACGCCGTATCCAGTCTGGCACCAGGTCCGCAGAGCTTCCCCTCCGGCCTTCGTAGTAACGAGCAGTGAGTTCGTCAACCCACCCGTTCAGGCGAACATTCCACACACGCCACTGCTCTTCGACCTGGGCCTGCACGCTTGCATCTGTACCATTGGCGATAGCCGCCTGCCATAGAGACGAGACAAGGGCTAGTATCGAAAGCAAGATCAGAAGGACAACCAGGACTCGAACACCGCGCCGGACACTCTGACGCCAGGAGCGCGGCAAGGGCCGGAGATTCTGCTTCTCGGCCCGGGCCAACCGCAACTCCACCAGCGTGGTGGGGAAAATAGCCAAGCAGAGCAGCGTGATCACGATAGGCCCAGCCGTTGTCTGATCGGGTAAAAGCCAGGGCCAGGTAGTCAAGATGAATAGCCCCGTACCCCCCAACAGACCCAGCGAACTAAGCAGGCCGAACATGCGGCGAATGATGGTGGGCACAAGTGCCCAGGTCGGGGGCTGGCGCAGCCCTAAATAGACACCCAAGCTGGCCCAGATCAGTGTGATCAGGCTCAGGACCGCGCTGTCGGGCAGTGTGGATGGCAGAGGGGTCAACCGGACAAATAGGAACCCCAGCAATAGCCCGAACGCTCCGGCCAAGATTCCCCCCGCCAGTGGTCGAAGCCAAAAGCGCAACAGTGGCGTGGGTTGGCCGACTATTTGGAAGCGGACAGGCACTTCGACAGGTGTCGCAGCCGCATTGCATTCGAGCCGCAACGAGACTTGATAAGGATCCTTCTGTATGGTCAAACTGCCCGTGTCCACCCAGACTGTAAGATCCAGCGGCTCGCCGCGCAGGCGTTCTGCACTACAACGTAGCCACGCATGGGGAGAATACAACTCGCCATACAGATAGCCGCGTCCCCGGCCCTTTGCGATGCGCAGCCTCGCTCCCTGCTCTTGGCCGGCGACGATCCGACCTAGATCGAGCCATTTTGGTGTCAGACGTAGAATAGGACGAGGGACCAGCCCTGTGGCCAGCAAAAAGTTTTCCAGCGCCACCCTGGGTTCATGGCCATGGTGACGCATGATCAGATCAAGCTCGTCGGCCAGGTGATCCACCTCTTCCTGGCGTAGCCAGTGTGCGAGTGTCCCATTCTGAATATGGTAGATGGCGTCGTCTGGGTGACGGTCCATCAGATGGATGGCGTCGGCCACGGTGCTGGCTCTGCGACCCGCTGTGCGAAAATGAAAGGGGGTAGTCGCTTGGCGATCCAGGTCTGTTGTACTCAGGCGAAGGGCACGCAGCAGGCGGTGAGCCGTATCGGAATCTTCTCCCAATGTCGCCACTGGATGGGAGGCAAGGATGATCTCGACAGCACCGATCGGTGTCACTGCTGTGACGCCAGCCCCCTTTTCCGTCGAAGAAGCCACGAAGACGTGCTGTATGGGGAAATCTCGGTCTATCGACTCGGCTGCTATCAAAATCCGCACTGCTGCCTTGCGCTTTTCCAGCAACGAAGGACGGGTATTGGCAGCCAGGTGCAACACCACCAGTTCGCGAATCTGTACAACGATCAGGTCGAAGGCCACTTCGTCGATCACGGGGGCAACGACAATTTCGTACTGGCTTGGCAAGTTGGCTGCCAACACGCCTGCGACCTCAGCGATACGCTCCATCCAGTGGTTGTCGCGGCGGAGTGAATTCGTGACAAAGTCCTTGATCACACCGCAATGTCCCTTCCGGCGACTCTATTCCAACGTCACCTTGTCATCTACCAGTCGATCGCTCACATAGTTACCCTGAGCAATCAAGCGGAAATGGGCTGCATCCTGCTGGTACTCCATATCCACAGCATTGCGGCCCGCGCGGTTTTTTTCTACACTCATGACCACATAGCTGCGCATGGCTTCGGCCTGGTTCAGGTTGTAGATCATGTGTTCGCGGCTGACGATCGCATGTTTGTTGTTCAGCACCAACCCAATATCAGCTTCGTATTGCAAGGCCGAGCTGCCGCGCAGATCAGAGAGACGCATGCGTCTTGCCTTGAGCCCTACCCGATCGGCAGCGGCAATGGCGACAATACGCAACCCAGTCTGCATGGCCAACTCCTTCAGGGATTGGGTCAGGTAGGTCGTGATCTCATCCTCATTCTGCAGATCCGAGCGACCCAGCGGTATTTTCTGCAGATAGTCCACCACTAGCAGGTTTTGGTTGCCGATCCCTTCCAGTTCCTTGGTCCATTCCGTCACCTGCTGCAGGGTGGAGTGATGGCCGCTGGCCTTCACCAACAGCAGACGATCGGCGTAACTGTCGATAGCGCGCATGATAGGCGCATAGCGGGGCGTCGCACGCAGGCGACTGATCAGACCGCCGCTGTCCTGTTTGGCTATCTGGGCCAGAAAGCGCAAGGTAAGGGCATCGTCTCGATACCCTTGTTCGGCGCTCTCCAGGCAGAGCAGGCGCGCCAGCAAGTGGGTGCGGTCATGCTCGTAGCAGATGTACATGGCAGCGCTTTTGGGATGATTGAGTACCACGTTGCGCGCCATTTGCAGCGAGAAGATGGTCTTGCCTACGCCAAAAGCACCTCCCAATATGAGCAGTTCACCGGGACGCAGGCCACCGTTCAGCACATCATCCAGGGGGGTGAATCCTGTAGCCAGGGCATGGAATCGATTGCTCTCCTCGCTCAGGTCCTGATGCTCCATCTCATCCATCACCAGTGCCAAGCTCGCAGCGCCAATCATCTCGGCAGGCCCGCTTTTTGGGGTAGCGGGTGTAGCTACTGTCTGCGCGCCGGTGCTAATCTCCGATGTCGCTTCTCTCCCATTTGGGGGCAGACTTGTCGGCACGCTATCGGCGCCCGATGCCTGTTCGTCCGCGCGCCGCCGCGCCCTGTCCGTTCCCCAAAAATTGCTCAAATCGACCATTTGATCCCCTTACCAACCGTTACTGTGCCGGTTCGTGGCGCTGAAGAGGCCTGGGGACAACTTCGCGCCCGCAGCCTCCAACTTTTCAACAAACTTGGGCCGCACGCCGGTTGCTGTGAAGCGACCCTCGATGCGGCCTTCACGCATGCCCGAGCGTACGAAGAGGAAGATATCCTGCATGACAATCGTGTCACCTTCCAGGCCCTGTACCTCGGCAATTTTGACCACGCGTCGAGTCCCGTCGGGCAGGCGTTCCAGATGCACCACCAAATCAAATGCGGCGGAAATTTGTTCGCGAATGGCGCGCAGGGGTAGATCAACGCCCGCCATCAACACCATGGTCTCTACACGGGTCAGCGTATCACGGGGACCGTTGGAGTGGATGGTGGTGAGTGAGCCATCATGCCCTGTGTTCATGGCCTGCAGCATGTCCAGCGCCTCGGGGCCACGGCACTCCCCAACAACAATGCGGTCGGGACGCATACGCAGGCTATTGATGACAAGTTGACGAATTGGCACAGCGCCCAGACCTTCGATATTGGCTGGCCGTGCCTCCAAGGAGATCACATGACGTTGCTGAAGCTGCAACTCGGCTGCGTCCTCAATCGTGATAATGCGCTCCTTTGATGGAATAAAGGAAGAGAGCATATTGAGAAAAGTAGTCTTACCGCTGGATGTACCTCCGGAGACTACGATGTTGAGGGCACCGTCGACGCAAGCACGCAGAAAGTCGACCATTTCGGTCGTGAGGGCTTCCTTTCCAACCAGATCGTCGGCAGTGAGGGCATGACGGGCAAATTTGCGAATACTGATGCAAGGACCGATCAGCGAGAGCGGTGGCACGATCACGTTGACACGACTACCGTCAGGCAGGCGGGCATCGACCATGGGGCTGCTCTCGTCGACCCGGCGACCCAGTGGGCGCACGATGCGCTCGATAATACGCAGGACGTGGGCATCATCTTTGAAGCGCAGGTTTGTTTCCTCGAGCACGCCATTGCGCTCCACGACAATCATGTGGGGGCCGTTGACCATCACTTCAGTCACGGTCTGGTCCTGCATCAGAGTCTCAAGCGGGCCAAGACCAATGATGTCGGCAACCAGACGGTCGAACATGGTGGAGCGCTCGCCGCGGGAAATCGGCAGATCGCTCTGGGCCAGAGCCTCGTTGAAGAGCCGGTCGAGGACACGGCGTACTTCGGCTGGATCATCTGCTGTGGCCACATTCAGATCGGCCAATAGTTGACGCTGAACCTGATCGTGGATCTTGCTATAGGCGTCGCTCCGGCCATCGTCCCGATTCAGCCCCGACCGCGCCTGCTGTCTTGACGGGGGCACTGATGACGAAGAAGGTAGCGATACGGGCATGGCAGACTGGCCGGACGAGCGACGTATCTCCTGGGCGGGTGGTGTTCCATCCGTACTATCCGCACCATTGGCACCATTGACTTCATTGGCTCCATTAGGTTCAACGGGGGGAAGCCCGCGTCGGCTGCGACGATTATATTCAAACATGAGAGTCCTTCCTCGGAATGAGCAGAAATGTAGCGGTAAAACTGCTGGCTAGATGATATCAGAGATCACTATCTAGCTCTGCTTATCGACTGTCGAATTCGATCACGGCGTTCTGGCAACTGCCACCGGAGCCATTTGTCTGTACATTGGCATATTCCGAAATACGCTTGCCGCTTGGATCCACAACCCAGAAAAACCAATTGCCTTCTCTTGGGCCGTCTGTCTGGAGGATATGGGAAAAGAAGCCTTGAGCCCAGCCTTCGTAGCCCGGATGGGGACCAGCCTTGATCTGAGCCACAACCGGGCCATTGGCTGCATAACTGAAAGCCACCGACCAATCTCCGTTCTGGGGTTGACCACCTACAAGGGTTCTGCCCTGAACATAGGTGATACCAGCATTGGGATCACAACGGACCAGCGAAGCGCTATTAAACTTGAAATTGGAAACCGGCGCGGGTATGGCCGTTGGCGGCGCGGGGACTGGTGTATTGGTTGGTTGCTGGACTACCCTTGGTTGCTGGGGGATATTCTCTGCTATTGGAACATCGCCCGTGTTTTCCGTTGTCACCAACTGCCCAAAGAGCCAGCCAGCCTGTCCATTGTAGTCGATCTGCCACCAATCTCCGGACGGATTTTTGCCCGTGATGGCAAATTGTGTGCCCTGGTTGGCCCCACCGATGATGCTGTAGCTGGTGCCAGGGCCGCTGCGTACATTGATGTCTATCGTAACGACTGCACTGGCCTGGGTGGATGCAGGTGCGGTCTGAGCCGAGCCACTGCGGGCACGATCTGTGTCGCTTACCGGCAATTCCTCGGCGCGGGCATACATTTCGTTGGCTTTTTCCGTTTCGCCTTTCTCCTGCAATTCATCTGCCCAGGAAATCAGGGCTGGGTAGAGTAACTCGACTGCGCGGCCGCCCAAATAGTCGGGTTCTTGCTTGACCACTGCCCCCAAATTGTTGACAGCAGTTTCCCAGTCCGCGGTGGCGTAGGCATCGGCCCCGGCCTGATAGTCATTTGCCATCCGAAACATAGATCGGCCCGGCTCCTGGCGGGGTGCGATCTGTACCAAACGGTTCAGGTAAGAGAGAACCTCTGGAAGACGTTCGGGCGCAGGTGGTTCCAGAGAAAGAATGCTCTGTGCCCCGGCCAGATAAAGCTCCATCAGGCGACCCTCCACCGCTTCTTGCTGATATTTGTCATCAAGTTCGCGCAGGGCCTCGTAGGTGGCGATGGTCTGAACGCGCTGGTCAGTACCTTCTTTGTAGAACAGATCAGCCTGCAGGAATAACTCCAGAAGTTTGGCTAGCTGCTCAATTTCGGTCAACCGTTTGGCCACATCCTTATAGTCTGGCCGCTTGGTGAGAATGTCTCGAAAGAGAACGACAGCACTGCCATATTCTTCCTTTTCCATCAATGCGACGCCCTCTTGGTAGCGCTCGAATACCTGTTCATCCAAATCGATAGTGGCAAGCAAGCCACTGGCCTGAATATGGATAGTTTTCTGCGGCTTGTTTTGTGCACTCAGGGCCAATACTTCATCCTGCAGCTTTGTGCGCGCCTCGTCAAAAAGTTCCTGGTCCAACAGGTTGCGCGCCTGGTCCAGGGCGGTGTCCATCTTTGTCGTCTGCTCGGCTTCGGCCAACAGAGGGCCGAGCACGTTGATGGTGAAGCGTACGGCGTAGAAAAGTAGAATTGTAATCACTACCAAAACCAACAGGGGCAACAATGCACGCGGGCCGGGCAAAATCCAGCGCTTGGCGCGCACGTTAGTGCTGGCATCCACATCAGCTTTGAACTGGGCCATCTCCAGGGCATTCTGGAAGCGGCGGTTGTTGGGATAGTCCCGAACCAGATCCGAAAAATACTCAATAGCTTGGGGCCAGGAGCCATCCTGCATGCAGGCCATGGCCTCCTTGTAGCGGGGGTCGTTCGTCGTGCCAGGTGTGATTGAGTTTGGGCCATCCGTGGCTCCAACAGTCATCTCTCTTCTCCTGCGTGTACGTCGCGACGCTACCCGCTCAACGTCTGCATAAATTCGCCTATGCGCGGCACCACCGGCCCCAGGATCACAATGAAGATTGCCGGAAAAATAAAGAAGACAAGCACCACCACAATCTTGACACTGGCCTGGCGGGCCAGTTCCTCGGCCCGCTGGCGTCGTTTGAGACGCATCTGATCG
>JAHEML010000140.1 GCA_024643705.1 Caldilineaceae bacterium
GTCCAGCCTGACGGTCAGCGGTGCGGCACCGGTCAGCCCCTACGCCATTTCCAGCCAGCACCGCTTTGATCAAGAAGTGGAGGCCGCGCTGGAACTTCAGGCCGACGTAGTCTATCCCATTGTGGATCCCTATGCTTCCAACCTGGAACTCTTTATCCCCTTCGAGGATGGCCCAGGGAGCATGAGCGCAGAAAACTACATCGAATATCCCAATACGTTTGATTTTGATCCGGACATGGATGGCAACTGCCTGTCGCCAGACGCCTGCCCCACTTTTGGCCTGCGAGGCCAGGTAGATCGGGCGGCCTACTTTGACGGACGAGATGATTTCCTCTATGTGCCCCAGGTGCCCCGAACCGATGGCATCTATCCTGTCTATACCATTGCTGGCTGGGTCAATGCAGAGGAAGGCACCATTCTGCAACTGTTCCGCTTCTATTCCACCTGGACACTGACCATGGACGGCTTTGATATGTCGGGCAACAGTTCTACCAGCGACCCGAAGTCGATTGACTTTGAGCTGCCCCGCAAAGAGTGGTTTCATCTGGTGTTGACCGTCGATGCTGCCAGCCAGATCGTTCATATCTACGTCAACGGGGTCGAAATTGCCAGCGGCTCTGGGACGCTACCGACATTTACCGATCCCGGGGGTGCCGGTATCGAGGTCTATCTTGGTGGAAACTACCGGGGACAGAATTACATGGAAGGCTATCTGGACGATCTGCGCATCTACAGCGTGGCCTTCGACGCCAACGATGCCGCCAACCTTTATGCCATCTCGGCCCCGCTCATGCGTTTTGAGTTTGACGAGGACAAAGGAGCGGGGCTCTTTACCGACAATTCGGTCAATCAGTATGTGGGATATCCCCAAAGCATTACAGCGGAGGTGGACGGAGAGACCCTCACCCAACCGAATCCCGCCCCTGGGCCATCCGGCCGTATTGGCAACGGCATTGTGCTGGATGGAACTGGCTATGTGGACGTTGACGCCCCGGATGTGGCATCCCTGACGGATAGCTTCACGGTCATGGGCTGGGTCAAACCATCTGACCTGGGCTCTTACCAACATATCTTTAGCCCAAGCCGGGAAAATAGTGACAACGGCTGGTCTTTCTTGATGCGGGATGCCCGTCTTGGGTTCTCGGCCTTTGGCGTTAGGAGCTACTACACGGCTGATGGCCTGCTGCAGAACGATCGTTGGCAGCACGTGGCAGTTGTGTTTGATAGCACCTACAACGCCACTTTCTACATCGACGGGGAGACTGTAGGCACCGTGAGCGGGTCAACCCCTGTCAATGCCAATCTGGATGACGTCATGCGTATCGGGGCAACCAGTCCTGGCGGCAGTAGCAATATCCGAGCACCTTTCAAGGGCAGCATCGACGAGCTGGCAGTCTACGGCCGGGAGATGAGCGATGCTGAGATATTCGGCATCTATCTACGCGAGCTGCGCTGGTATCGGGACAAAGTCACCACCTATCTGACCATCGACACGGACAACCCGACCATTGACCTGCTCTCGGACGCGTCCCACTGGCCGCATGGCTACAACCAGCTTGCCGTCGCCACCACAGACCCCACCTCTGCCGTCCGACTGCTGGACTTCGGCCTGAAGGGACCGGGGCAAACGACCTTCACCTGGCAGGGCGCGCCTCCGTGCGCCGAGAGTGATAGCCGGGGCGGGGTCTGGTGTCCCTATTTCGACAGCACCCAACTGGGTGGCGAAGGGGCCTACGAACTCCAGTTCCGGGCTGTGGACGCGGTGGGCAACGAGACCACCAGCCAAGTCTACACCCTCTACGTGGACGCCACGCCCCCCACCGCTTCGGGCCAGCCTGAGTACGATGGCCGCCTGATAAATCTGACCGGCACGGGCGATCTGCGTTGGACCCTGCCCCTATCCGGCGGGCTGAGCGATCCCGATCTGACAGGAACCGGGATCGCCGGAAGCGGTGTTGTCACCAATACCGTGCTGGTCTCTCTGATCGATCAGGCGGGCGGGGTGATCAGCGAACAGCCCCAGCCGGCCACCGTGAGCGGCGGGACGTGGTTCGTCGATTACCAACTGGACGGCGACCGCCCTTACGGTAGCTACACTATCTTTATCTCTCTGGAAGATGCGGTTGGCAATGGCACGACCGTCTCCGTGGGCAGCCTGCGCTTTGACGAGCGCCCGCCCAGCGTGGGGCTGGATAGCCAGCAGATCGACACCGCCCAGATCATCAGCCAATCGGTGGTGATCTCCGGTATCGTGGCCGAACTGCCCAGTTGGGGTGACAACGTGGTGCTGCACCACTTTGAGGAGGAGCCGGGGGCAACGATCTTCTACAACGCGGCCAACTCCCAGTACATTACAGCGACGAATAGCACCTGCATTACTTGCCCGATTGTCGGGCAGCCCAGCCTCTTTGGCAAGGCAGTTGTTTTCGACGGCGTGGACGATTTCATCGATGTGCCCTTTGTCTTCAATCCAGCGGTGGATCCCGTCTCTGCATCTGTATGGTTCAATGTGACCGACACGACGAGCAACCGTGTTCTCATTCAGCAATTGGACGAGAGTGGGACCGGGCGTACCTGGCTCTACGTTGTTGGGGGAAATGGCAAGCTGCAATCCAACCTGGGTGGCGTGCTGACCGGAACGACCACTGTAACACCGGGGCAATGGCACCATGCCGCCGTGATCTATGATGGCGCACTCTTGCGTCTCTATCTGGACGGACGTCTGGAGGCCAGCGCCGCGCGTTCGCCGGAGGCAACCCAAGGTGACCTGCGGATTGGAGCTGACAAAGGTGCCCAATCGGTCTTTTTAGGGGGTATAGACGAGTTTTCCCTCTACGATCGGGCATTGGATGCTAGCGAAATCTACGCCCTGGCTCAGTCAGACTTCTCCGGCACGGCAGCCGTTGACATTGCTGTCGTTGCCGATGACTTTGCCAGCGAAAACCTTGTTTCACCATCCACCGATAGTTGGTTCAGTGCTACCCTAGCCGATCCGGGAATAGGGTTAACTGAGTGGAGCCATGCCATCACCGAGGAGCTTGAGGGCTTCTACGCGGTGCATCTGCGCAGTACAGACGGGTTGGGCAATCTGAGCCGGGAAAACGTGGCATGGCGGGGGCTGATCGACACAGTGCCGCCCACCGTCACCGTCGCGGCCCGGCACACCTGGTTCAACAACCTGCCAATCACCGAATACAGCTTCACCTTCGGAGATTTCATCCTGGCCGCAGACCAAAACGGCCAGCCCTGTGCCGAGGATGTTCTGGTCCTCCAGACATACGGCGAAGCCAATCTGCCCTACACCGGTTTGCCATATGCGATGAGCGCAACCTGCCGGGTGGACGGCCACGAAGCCAACCGGAACATCACCGCCTGCGACGCCGTCGGCCACTGTACAACAGTGACGGCAATTCCGGAAGCAGTGACCCAATACCCGCTCTCTGTTATCGCCAGCGGGACGGGGAGCGGTGTAATCAGCAGCAGTCCTGCCGGTATCGACTGTGGCAGTGATTGTGTCGAGAACTATGCTGTGGGCACGGTGGTGACCTTGACAGCGTCGGCCAATTCTGGCTCCGCATTCATCGGCTGGAGTGGCGCGTGCAGTGGCTCCGGTGCCTGCTCTGTTACCATGAGCGAAGCAAGAACGATCACAGGCACATTCAGCCTGAATCCAACACCGACACCCACGCCGACACCAACGGCGACCAGGCCATCAACACCAGCTAGCACGCTGACAAGCACGCCGACACCGTTCAACACGCCGACTAGCACACCGACGCCGTCCAGCACACCGCCAAGCACACCAACACCGACCAACACACCGACACCGTCCAGCACACCAACACCGTCCAGCACACCAACAGCACCGGAGCAGATCTACATCTATTTGCCCTATGTGGTCAAGGCTGATCCAGCGAATAGTCCATAGAACCGCCCTATCTTCCAGACGGTGGACGCGCAGAACCGGGGTAGTGCGAAAATATTGAGTGGTTGGGCAGCTATGCCCAACCACTTTGCTTTTAACAAAAAGGAGAATCTAGAATTCGGGGAGGAATATGCGGCCTTGCCACGGTGCCAGCCACAAAGGATGCGCCCCAGACTCAAAATGGCGGACCTCATCGGTCACCACCTCGCGCCACAAACCGGATCGGGGGAATTCGAGGGTTGTATGTCTGGTTTCGCTGCCAAAATTGAGGGCCACCAGCGCCCCGTTATCAGGCCCACTGCCTGCGACGCCTGCGCTACCCCAACGCCGGTAGCGGACGAGATTGGTGGCGGCGAAATCGTCGGGCAGAAATTCGATATGCGCCCCGCCCAATGCGGGATGGCTGCGCCGAGCGTGGATCAGCCGACGCACAATACCCCAATGCCGACGGTGAAGAGGGTTGTCCAGTTTGGCCCAGTCGATGGGCAGAAAATCGACCGTGCGCGGCGTATCTTCACCAAATTCCTGGCCGGCATAAAGCATGGGCACGCCCGGCGCGCTCAACAGAGCCACCAACCCCACCAGCCCTTTGTCCAGGGCGACCTCCAGCCAGGAATAGCTCTCCGGCTTCTGGATGTGTCGCCGGGCGTAGTATAAGATTTCGTGTACCGGGCGCACCTCGTCGTGGCTGGCCGTATAGTTGATCACCTGATCGGCTCGGGTAAATCCTTGTGCGCCATGGCCCCCAATCGCCCGCCCAATGTCCCTCTTTTCCCACTCCCAGCCCTGCTTCAGCACATCCTCCAGGGTGTGATGAAATTCCCCGTTCCAGACTGCGTCCATCTCCGTCTCGGCCACAAGTTTTGCGGCTGTCTTGGCCGGGTGGGTTCCGTCCAGGGGCCAGTATTCGCCAATCAGCAGCACATCCGGCTTGGCTTGGCGGGCAGCCCAACAAGCCGCGGCAATGCCGTGATAGGCATTGAAACCCGGCTGCATTGGCTCCCGTCTGTCGTAGTCCACACCCCCCACCCAGTCGAAGCGGAAACCGTCGATGTGATACTCTCGCAGCCAGTGAGCCATCACCGACTGAAAATAACGGGTCGTCTCCGGCACAAAGTGATCCCAATCCACCCCGCCCCACATATTCACAGCCGACGGTGTGTGATGGAAGAAAGGGTTGAGGTCTTCCAATGTCTCGCCTTTCGGCCCATACATGGGTGGGTAAATCTGGTAGTAGGGGTGATCGCCCCAGGCGTGGTTCAGCACCACATCCAGAATCACCGCCATGCCCCGCTGGTGGCAGGCGTCTACCAACCGTTTGCATTCTTCAGGCGTACCGTACACATTGGCCGGGGCAAAGTAGAAAACCGGGTTGTAGCCCCAACTGGACTGACCGGGGAATTGCTGAATAGGCATCAGCTCAACCGCATTGATGCCCAAATCGACCAGATAATCCAGCTTTGACTCCACACCACTGAATGTACCGTAGACGGGCCGGTTGTTCTGCCAGCGCCCGCTAAAATCCCGCACACCCAGCTCGTAGATCACCAGATCGGCCAGCGGGGGCGTGTGCCAGCCTTCATCCTGCCAGGGGAAGGCCCGACGACGACGCAGGGTTTCCTCGTCGGGCAGCCATGCCCAAGGGTTGGCCCCATCCCAGCGGATTTCGGTGGCATAGGGGTCGGCCACCCATGCATAGGATTGGTCATCCACGGCTACACAAAAACCGTAGCGGGTGGGGCCGGGATGAGAAATCGTCGTCCACCAGACGCCTGCACCGTTTGTCACCATCAGATTGGCTTGGTTGTTCCAATCGTTGAAATCGCCCACCAAGCTGACAAACGATTTGAAGGGCGCGTACATCACAAATGTGACAGTTCCCGGTGCGATTAGGTCCGGATGACAGCCGCCGTAGAGGGGTGCAGGGAGGGGGCGGGTGGCAAGAGAAGGATCGAAAAACGAGGGGGGATTCACCACGGATCAAAACAGTCGTAGTTACGCTGGGCAGCAATCTTGCCCTCTCGAAATTCCAGAATAACGGCAAAGCGTGCCCTCATCGCATCACCAACATCCAAAGTACCTAGCGCAATAGCCAATGTACCACTCCAGCTTACCTCTAATAGTGCCTGAGAGCCATGGGCAAAGCTGTTCTGAACTTCGAAACGCTGGGCAGAGATCACCCGTTTGCCACGCAACGCGCCGTCCAATATCTCGGCCAGCCCCCTGCGTGCGCCATTGGGGAACAATCGGTTGGGAAATTCCTGTTGCACGACATCCGGCGTAAAAAACGCGGCCAACTCGTCTCCGACCGCGCCAGACTCTAGTGCAGCCAGATACCGAAAGGCATTTTCCAAATTCACCTGTTCACTTGACATCCAATAAATACCTGATTCTTGGTATGAAATATCCCATTGGTTCTAAAAAAACGTGAAACGTGAGATGGGCCAAACAATCTCACGTTTCACGTTTCACATCTTCGCAAACTGGCAGCTTGCGCTACATAGTCTTGCGTTACATATTTTCGATCAGTGCCTGACCAAATTCGCTACATTTGAGCAGGGTTGCACCGGTCATCAGGCGCTCGAAGTCGTAGGTCACCCGCTTCTGGCTGATGGCTTTGCTGGTGGCAGCCAGAATCAGATCGGCAGCTTCTGCCCAGCCCATATGGCGCAGCATCATTTCGCCGCTGAGGATCACCGACGAGGGGTTCACCTTGTCCTGGCCCGCATACTTAGGCGCAGTACCGTGGGTGGCTTCGAAGATAGCTCGGCCCGTCTCGTAGTTGATGTTGGCTCCTGGCGCAATGCCAATGCCACCCACTTGGGCCGCCAGGGCGTCGCTGATATAATCGCCGTTCAGGTTCAGGGTTGCCAGCACATCGTATTCCGCGGGGCGGGTGAGAATCTGCTGCAACATGGCGTCGGCAATCACATCTTTAATGATTAGGCCATTAGGCAGCACATGCCAGGGGCCACCGTCCAGGGGCTTGCCGCCAAATTCCTCTGCGGCAACCTGGTAACCCCAGTTCATGAACGCGCCTTCGGTGTACTTCATAATGTTGCCCTTGTGGACAAGGGTCAGGTTTTTGCGGTTGTTCTCCAGGGCATAGCGGATGGCAGAACGCACCAGACGGGCTGTGCCTTCGATGCTCACGGGCTTGATGCCAAAACCGGCGGTGTCGGGGAAACGCACTTTGCTGTACCGATCCGGGAAAGCTTCGGAAAAGAGCTTCTTAAATTTGTCCGTATCCGCTGTGCCCTCTTCAAACTCGATGCCAGCGTAGATGTCCTCGGTATTCTCGCGGAAGATGACCATATCCACCAGCTCGGGCTGCTTGACGGGGCTGGGCACGCCAGTGAAATACTGCACCGGGCGCACGCAGGCATAGAGATCGAGCTTCTGGCGCAGGGCCACGTTGATGCTGCGGATACCGCCGCCGATGGGTGTGGTCAGGGGCCCCTTGATGGCAACCAGATATTCGTCGATGGCGTCCAAAGTCTCTTGGGGCAGCCAGACTACTTCGCCGTAGACTTCGTTGGCTTTGTCGCCGGCATAGACTTCCATCCATTCGATCTTACGCTTGCCACCGTAGGCTTTCTCGACTGCTGCATCCAGCACTGGTTGGCTGGCCGCCCAGATGTCCACGCCCGTGCCATCGCCTTCGATAAAGGCAACAATTGGGTTGTTGGGAACCTGCAACTCGCCATCTTTGATGGTGATTTTCTCGCCGCCGCTAGGGACGGTAATGTGTTTGTACGCCATTGGAATGATGCCTCCGCTGTAAGGTTTGTGTGATTGGGTATGATGCTCGATAAACGTATAGCGTATTTCGTAGTGCGTAAGCAGGGCGACGAAGTAATAAATGCGCTATAGTACACACTACGCATCACGCAATATCCTTCTCCACTTGCGCCCGCCACTCCGCATCGCCCGCGCTAAAA
>JAHEML010000909.1 GCA_024643705.1 Caldilineaceae bacterium
CAGACCCCGAAGAGATAATTACGCCAACAACCGCAATAACAGAAACAATTGCAGAAGAAGTTACGGCAGCGGTAGCAACGCCAGAAACGTCAACCATGACGACGTATACAGTCCAGCCGGGTGATACCCTTTCCGTCATTGCCAAGAAATTCGATACAACGACGCCTCTGCTCGTCGAACTCAATGGGTTGCGCAATGCAAATCTTTTATACGTTGGCCGAGAGTTATTGATCCCGCTGAATGGCGACAGTGCTGCGAATGATGAAGTTGCGCCAGAAGCAACCGCAACATCAATCGCTCCAGAAGAGCCGCCCGCAGAGGCGACAGAGGTACCACTTGAGGAGCCCACTGCAGATCCAACGGTTGCCCCATCAATTGAACCCACAGCCGAACCTGCTGCAGAAGCTACCCTAGAAAACGATTCTGTTGCGGTTGACAGTGCACCAGAACCGACAACGACGACATATACCGTCCGTTCTGGTGATACGCTCTCTCTCATTGCACAACGCTTTGACACAACAACAGCCGAGTTATTGCGACTCAATGGGCTGCGCAATGCCAACCTGCTCTATGTGGGGCAGCCGTTGGTGGTGCCCATTACGCGTGAAGCTGAAACTGCCGGCGCGATCGCTGAATCGACCCGCATCAACTTTGCTGCCGGTGGCACTGCCGCCACAGTGGATGGCACGGTGATTTTTCCAGAACAGGTCTGTTATGTATTAGAAGCAGGCGCTGGACATGAGATGACGGTGTCGATCAGTTCTGATGACGATCTGGCCAATTTTCTGGTTCGGGCCGCCGATGGTGCCGTCAATGCCGGGGTGCCACTGAAACGGTTGGAGAATGCGGATCGAACCTGGAGCTACATCCTACCCACTACTGGTGACTATCACATTTGTGTGGCCACACCGGAAGGCGCCGTGTTCTATGAACTGACCATCTCGATTCCTGTGGCCTGTACCTCTGTCACCCAGGCCATTCAGACTGTGGATTGGGCTCTGTTCTTACAAAATGACCCGGCCCTAACGCATGAAGCTATTGGTGGCGACCATTATGTCACGACGGGCATGAACGCTGGCGCAACACCCGTGGGCGGGATCCCACAAGTGGATCAGATCATCTATGGGGATTTTGATGGTGATTGTGAAGAGGAGGCCGGTATCCCCCTCTTTTCTGGTGGGACCGCAGGCAATGTTGGCTATCTCGTCTATGACCGACGAGCAACCGGTGATGCAGACGGTACAATCGCAACCAAGCTTGTAACCTGGGGTGAAGGTTACAAGTTGATCCTGGCGGCGGACGCAGGCATACTAATCGTGAGCAATGCCCTCTATCAGGGATGGGAGCCCAATTGCTGCCCCAGTGGCCGCTCCTATGAGAACTACCGACTGCAGGACGATACCCTTACCCTGTTGGCGGCAATGAGCGAGGGCTTTGGTGAGGCGCGCCAACCAACTGTGGAGCATTTTTATGAATTGCTCCACAGTCGCAATTTTGCAGATGCATATGCGTTATTATCGCCTGCATTACAGGCCGCAAATCCGTATGATGCTTGGGTGGCCGGTTATGCAGCTACCGAGACCATTGTCGCGATTATCACACCAGACCCTGATGTGACAGACCGTGTCTTGGCCGATTTACGCGTGACCGAACGCCTCAGCAATGGTGCTGCCCGCATTCGTCATTATAGCGGCTATTGGGACTTGGTCTGGAATGGTACAATCCCTGGTTGGATTTTGCAGGATGGTAGTTTTACCATCATACCATAATGCTATCTCCCCCTCTAGCCCTTCCGTAACCGGCGCACACCAAAATATTGCAAGATGGCGAAAGTAGCGACGATCTCAGCAATGATCCCAATTGCCCATTGACCACCAACGGTGGTAGAGGCGGGCCATCTGGACATCAAGATGAGGGCGCTGCCAATGACCCATGCCAGATCCATTTCGATGACCACCCAAGCCAGTTTGGGATTGAAGGGCGTTTTTCTCGCAACAGAAGCGACAAAGAGGGCAAAGGGCAGCAAGCCAATTCCAATCACAAGCAGTGGCCATTGTAATGGCCAGCCCATGAAATTGGTTACTGGCCCAATATCGAGGATTATCACGAGTGCACAAAGGGTGGAAAAAATCGCATTCCCCCAAAGTACCCGGCGCAAAAAAGTGGATCGAT
>JAHEML010000141.1 GCA_024643705.1 Caldilineaceae bacterium
TCTGCCAGTCAGGTTGGGGGAGTCTCGTCGCTGGACAAAACCCTGACTACTCTGCGGGCAAACTATAGCAGAGAATCAATCATGCGTCAACTGGCAAAAATGGTCCGAAATCATTTTACTTTTCTCGAAAGTAAAACGTTTTCCACGAGGAAACGTTTTACGAGAATTTCAGATCCCCCTTTTGCTGCGCCAACGCTCGAACTCGGCCAAAGTAGTTTCGTTGGGGGGGTATGTGCCAATAATCGTCGCGCCATCATGAATTTTCTGTAAGAAAAACTCCTCTCGAACCTCCTGCTCAAAAGAGGCATGGGCCACAGATTCAGCCACCTGGCTTGGAATAACGACGACACCCTCGCCATCCCCGACAAGTACGTCACCAGGAAGCACGGCTACGCCCGCACACCCAATGGCAACCTGCATTTCGATGGGATGGTGGACGACAAACGAGGTGGTGGCGTGGGCCGCCCGAATGTATGACGGGAGTGACAATTCCCGAAAGCCCGGCGTATCCCGCAGTGCGCCATCTGTCACCAGCCCGGCCGCGCCCCGCATGGTGATGCGCGTGCCCAGAATGTGGCCAAAGGATGCCGCGCCCGTTTCGCCCCGAGCGTCGATCACCACCACATCTTCCGGGCCGACTGCTTCTACCGCCAACCGCTGAACATTCTTGGTATTGTCGTAGAGTTCGTCGGCCAAATCCTCGCGTGCTGGGATAAAACGCAGAGTGAAGGCATAGCCAACCATACGCATCTCCGGGCGCAGAGGATACAGCCCGGCCAGAAATGTGTTGCGAAAGCCATGCTTCTGCAACTGGGATGTCAGCGTAGCCGTGGAGACCTGACGTAACTTTTCCTTGGCTTCTTCGGTCAACAAATGAGGGCGGAGGGAGAGAGGCATAGGGTGTTATCCTTGGGTTTGTGGGGTAGGCAGGTGCAGTATACTTCGCCGCTCTCATTGGCGCAAACTGTCTCGAATCGCCTGGCTTTCAGTCATGGCATACTGTTCGACCAAGTGGCAATTTACATCACTCCCAGATTCTCTCGTTTCATTTGACAGTAGTCACAAAATCAGCTATTCTACCCCGCACACAGTCCCCATCTGTGATCCCTATGTCGATTGCTGGCACTTCCGGTTCCCCCTCCGATTGTTCTCCGGTCAATTCCGGGCCACTGCAACGATTTTCAATTTTGTTTGGGATGATTTTCAGCCCTAAACAGATGCTATGGCATTTTGGCTGCCAGTGTTGATCCCAGTGCGGGCCGAATCTCCTGGGCCGAATCTTCCGGGCCGAATCCTAAGGAACCGTTTCATGAATCGTGGATCGGCAAAAACCGGTTCAGAGAATCCAGACTGGCGGACAATCGGTCAGTATATTCTGGCCTATCTACTATGGTTTCTCTTTTGTGCCTTGGCTTTTTTAGCAATCTGGCAAGTTCGCACCATGCTGGTGGACCACATCTTTTTCGGACGGGTTGATCCTTGGCAATTGCGTGCAATTGACCGTTGGTCTATCTGGTTGATGGGTGCTGGCTGGGTGGTGGGCATTTTTCTCTCGGAAGGCTACCTGCGCAAAGGGGTGGAGAAGAATCGCCTTCTTGTATACGCGGGCAAACTCTTTTTGATTCCCGCAATCATTGTTGCTGTTTCGTACTTCATCCAATTGTTCTGACCCAGGCTTTGAGCAGAGTCTTTGAACAGAGCAGCGAATCCACACCAAAGAATTGTCAATCATAAGAATTGTCAATCATATTTAGGAGACGGGCAGTTGAGCCAGCGCACCGTGATTGATCCAACTACGACCCAACCCTCTGTTGCCAATGGGCAGAAGCCCCCCCTTCTTGAAATCAAAGACCTAAAGAAATGGTTTCCCATCAAGCGGGGATTGTTCAGCCGCACGGTCGGCCACGTCAAGGCGGTAGACGGCGTGAGTTTCTATGTGCGTCCCGGCGAAACCCTGGGGTTGGTGGGCGAAAGTGGCTGCGGCAAAACCACAACTGGCCGGGTAATTATGCGCGCCTATGTACCAACGGGGGGCGAAATCTGGTTCGATGACCAGGACCACGGGCGCATCAACCTGGCGGATGTGGAAGAGGGCGACATGAAGGGCTATCGCCGCAATATGCAGATGGTCTTCCAAGACCCTTACTCGTCCCTGAATCCCCGCATGAATCTGCTGCAAAATGTAGGCGAACCACTGCTGGTGCATGGGGTCGCCAACGGCCAGGAATTGGAAGACCGGGTGGCCGACTTGCTGCGAGTGGTTGGTCTGCGCCCAGAATACATGAACCGCTATCCCCACGCCTTCAGCGGCGGCCAGCGCCAGCGCATCGGTGTGGCCCGCGCCCTGGCGCTGCATCCCCAACTCATGGTGCTGGACGAGCCGGTCTCGGCGCTGGACGTTTCTGTCCAAGCCCAAATTCTCAACCTGCTGCAAGATTTGCAAGATCAATTTAACCTGACATACATTTTTGTGGCCCACGATCTCAGCGTTGTCGAACATATCAGCGACCGGGTGGCAGTGATGTATGTGGGCATGTTGGTGGAAAGCGCGACGACCGAGACGCTCTACACCCAGCCCATGCACCCCTACACCGAAGCTCTGCTCTCGGCGGTTCCCAAGCCTGACCCCCGGGATCGGGGTGAACCGATTGTGCTGGAAGGCGACGTGGCGAATCCGGCCAATCCACCCAGCGGCTGTTACTTTCACCCCCGTTGCCAATACAACGATCAAGACCGCTGCCAAAAAGAGACCCCCGAACTACGCGAATTGGAACAGGGCCACTTCGTGCGCTGCCACTACGCGGGTGAACTTAATCTGCGGGGTGTGACGGCGTAAGATTCTGCAAGCACTGGCTGGGTTTGGCTGGTGTTCTGCCAGTGGCGCCAAAACCAGCCAGTTCGTATCGAGAATAAACAGTGAATGAACAGTAATCCCCACACAAACGGCAACATCACGTTGGAAGGGCTAACCAGCCCAGCTTTGGCGCGGCAAGGACGCACGCCAAAAGTCACGCCAAAAGTAATGTTGCTCTTCCCGCCCAACTGGACGCCCACAATGCCCCACTTGGCCCTGCCCACCCTAACAGCGTGGCTGCGCCAGGAGGGAATTTCGGTGATCCAGCGGGATTTGAATGTGGAAGTCTTTGACTATATTCTGACCAAGGACTTTGTCGAAGAATCCGTCGAGCGGGTGCGGGCAGCTTTTGGCCCCAGGGGCAATGCCCTGCGCCGGGTGGGGCCGCCACCCGAGATGATACGCTGGGCGCTGGAAAGTGGCCCGCGGTTGGCCCGCCAGGTGGAGAAGGCCAAAGACGTTCTGCGCAGCGACGCCTTTTTCGACGGGCCAATTGGCCTGCGCAACTTCCAAATTGTGACCCAATGTTTGGAAATCGCCTCCCTGCCTTTTCACCCCACCAACTTGCACTTGCAAGGATATGTCTCCAATGGCCCCTCCGACAGCAGCCGTTTTCTGCTGGAAGGGGTGAAAGACCCCCGACACAACATCTTTTTGGAGATTTATCGGCGCATCCTGTTGCCCGACATTGTGGCCGAACAGCCGGATGTGGTGGGAATATCCATCCCATCCATGGCTCAGATGTTGCCGGGGCTGACTGCGGCCTGGTTGGTGCGGGAGGCCGGGCTGAACTGCCACATCACAGTTGGTGGCCCTCATATCAGCATGCTGCGGGAAGAGCTTCCCAAAGCCCCGGATATGTTCCAATTGATCGACAGCGCGGTGATTTTTGACGGCGAACGTTCGTTGGCCCAGTTGGCGGACGTAGTGGCAAATGGGGGCGATCTCTCCCAGATTCCCAACTTTGTCTACCGGGACGGAGCGCAGATTCGCACCACCGCCCGCAAGGAGCCGGAGAAGATCGCCAACCTCCCCCTGCCCGATTTCAGCGACCTGCCGCTGGATCGTTATTTGGCCCCTCGGCTGGCGTTGCCGCTGTTGACCGCGCGGGGCTGCTATTTTGGCAAGTGTGCCTTTTGCAACGTGGGCTACGGCGAGGCGGAATCCTTCAGCCAGTTGCGCGCCCAAGCCCTGGCCGATCAAATGCTGGCCCTGCACGAAAAATATGGTGTCAGGCATATCTTCTTCTCCGACGAAGCCGTAACACCCCGCAACCTGCGGGATCTCTCCAAAATTTTGCAGGCCGAGGGCAGCCCGGTGACATGGGGCGGCTGTGTGCGCTTCGAGAAGATCATCGACCGACCCCTGCTCGATTCCATGGTGGCAGGCGGCTGCCGGATGATTCTCTTTGGCCTGGAGAGCGCATCAGAAGCGATTATCGATCACATGATCAAGGGAACACAGTTGCCCCACATGAGCCGGATTCTGCGGGAAAGTTCGGAGGCGGGCATCTGGAATCACACCTTCTTCTTCTTTGGCTTTCCCGGCGAAACCATCGAGAATGCCCAGGATACGGTTAATTTTCTCTACGCCCACAAACCCTACATCAACTCTGCAGCCATGGGCACTTTTCTAATGGAGCGTTACTCTCCCGCCCACCGCTACCCGGAATCGTTCCACGTCAAGGAGATAATCGAAGACCCAAGCAAAGACCTGGCGATCTATTTTGACTATGAAGTGGAATCCGGCATGAATGAGCAGATGGCCGAGCTTGTCCACGACCGCTTTTTAGAGTCGTTGCCCACTAAGTCGTACCCTCAATATTATGTGAGCGATGTCTATCGTTTTCTCTACGCAAGCTATCTGCCGGAGAAGGGCATTCCCCATCCGCCCTGGCTGATACCGGAGGAGGCTACGGCGTAAATTTTTGTGATTTCGGTCATTTCTTCGTCAACGATTGCATATTGCGTATTCCGTTAAGCACCACTGCTTACGCAACATGAAATATGCAATATACAACACTTTTCGGCTGTACCGGGCCTCGTGTGACACCCCAACACATCGGCGGCACGTCACCATACAGCAGGATGCAGTATCAGCTTTAGCAGTCCGTTTTGTTTTACCCATTTTCAGAGGAGGAATACCATGAGAAAGCTCGTCAAACGAGGCGTCTCTCGGCGAGAATTCCTGCGGGTTTCGGCATTGGCCGGCGCAGGCGTTGTCACCGTGGCCTGTGGTGCAGCCGGTGAGCCGGTCGCCACAGCACCAGAGGCAGCCCCAGCCGCGCCTGCAGCAGCAGAACCCGCCGCGCCTGCCGCGGCAGCCCCCGCCGCGTCTACCTCGCAGTACTCCGAAGCCCCCATGCTGGCAGAGTTGGTCAAAGCTGGCTCGTTGCCACCTGTGGACGAACGGCTCCCCTCCAACCCGATGGTGATGCCCGTAGCCGAGTCCATCGGCACCTACGGCGGCACCTTCCGCCGTGGTTTCAAGGGTGTCTCGGATCGCTGGGGACCCACCAAGCACATCGACCGCCTGCTCGTTTGGTTCGATCAGAGCCTGAACCTGCAACCGCGTATCGCCGAGTCGTGGGAAGTCAACGCCGACGGTAGCGAGTGGGTTTTCCACATGCGTGAGGGCATGAAGTGGTCTGACGGTACAGACCTCACCTCTGCCAACGTTGTTTGGTGGTGGGAAAATATCATGTTAAATACGGAAATCAGTCCTGGTGGCCCATCTGCCTGGATGACAAGCGGTGCGGATAAAACCCCTGCTACCGTAGAAGCAGTCGATGACTACAGTTTCAAGATCACATATGCGGACCCCAAGCCGCTACTGCCCTATAGCCTGACCCGGCAGAACCGAGATCTCTTTGCGCCAGGCCACTATCTGGCCCAGTTCCACAATGATCTGACTGAAGATGTGGCAGCAATGGAAGCAGCAGTCAAGGAAGCCGGTCTGAATGCCTGGACCGAATTGTTCGATGCCAAGCGCTACTGGTACAACGGCCCAGATACACCTATGTTGGGCGGCTGGCGCGCCACAAACGAGCTGTCCTCCGAGCTCTTCCTCATGGAGCGCAATCCCTACTTCTTTGCTGTGGATGCGGAAGGCCAGCAATTGCCCTATGTGGACGAGATCAGCCATCGCTTCTTCGAAGCCAACGACGTTTTCGATCTGCGCATCATCAATGGCGAGGTAGATTTCCAGGCTCGCCACGTGCAATTGCCCAGCTTCACCCTCTACAAAGAGAATGAAGATCAGGGCGACTATCAGGTCTTTGTAGGCAAAAGCTCCGGCCATGTGGCTGTTCAGCTAAACCTGAATACACCAGATGATCGGCTGCGCGAATTCTACAACAATCGAGACGTGCGCATTGCTCTTTCGGTTGCAGTAGACCGCAATGCTTTGAACGAGTTGATCTACGACGGTCTGCTCATCCCCCGCCAGTACAGCCCCCTGAGCGTATCGCCCCAAGCCTACCCGAAGCAGGCCGATGCCCACATCGAGTACGACGTGGACGCCGCCAACGCCCTATTGGATGGTGCTGGTTACGCTGAGAAGAACGCAGATGGTATGCGCGTATGGCCTGGAACGTCGGATGCGATCAGCTTCATCATCGAAGGTACAGATGCAGCCGGTTCCGTCACCGAAGATGCTGTGAATCAGATCATTAAGTACTATGCCGCTGTGGGCGTATCGGCAGCCTACAAGTACTCCGAGCGCGCGCTTTACACCGAGCACTACCAGTCCAACAACATCGAAGCAGCTTTCTGGGGCGGCGACCGCACAGTTGTGCCTTTGGCTGCGCCGATTATTTGGACATGCGAACAGCCGGATCGCCCCTGGGCCGCGGCCTGGTCGCTGTGGAAGACCAGCAATGGTACAGATCCCAACGGTCAGGAACCCCCGGCAGATCACTGGGTTTGGACCATTTGGGGTCTGTGGGACCAGATTCAGGCCGAGTCTGATCCTGCCCAGCAGACTGCTCTCTTCCACCAGATTTTGGACATCTGGGCCGAAGAACTGCCGATGATTGGCTATCTGGGTGAAGGCCCCACGCTGGTGATCGTCAAGAATGGTGTGAAGAACTACCTGCCTGGCTTCCCGGTCGACGATCCCACCGGTGACGAGCACCTGCTCAACACCGAGACCTATTACTGGGAAGCATAAGTATCCGCAAGAAGTTCGACTTCTAGGAAGAAGTCGAACTTCTGAATACCTTCTGTCCTGAGTAAAAGACCTGTCAGACGCGCCACGCGAGCTTGTTCGATTAGCGAGTGTTTCCAAAGGCGCATCTGACAGGTCTGGCAGTAGCTTCAGTCGTACAAAGAAGACCTGGCAAGTCTCCGAGACCTGGAAGATCTTACGAGCGTACCGCAATTTTCTGGAGAGTGTGACATGACAATTTATATCATCCGGCGTGTACTGTATATGATTCCAACACTCATCGCCATTTCGATCCTCTCCTTTGTGATTATCCAACTGCCGCCGGGAGATTTTCTGACATCCTACGTCGCTCAGTTGCGTCAGGAAGGCGACAACATCGACGAAACCCAACTGGAATCTCTGCGGGTGCGCTATGGCCTGGGTCAACCGGTCTACGTCCAGTATGGCAAGTGGATTTCGGGCATCTTTCTGCGCGGCGATTGGGGCCAATCCATGGATTGGCAGAAGCCAGTAAAAGAACTCATCTGGGAGCGGCTGGGGTTGACGATGATCATCTCGCTCTCGTCTCTGCTGGTGAGTTGGTTTATAGCCATACCCATTGGCGTCTATTCGGCGACCCATCAATACTCCTGGTTGGACTATACGATGACCGCGTTCAGCTTTATTGGGTTGGGAACGCCCGGCTTTTTATTAGCTCTTATATTGCTTTTTGTACTGCAAGCGCGCTTTGGAATGAATGTGGGCGGCCTCTTTTCGGAAGAATATATCCTCGCGCCCTGGAACTGGGCCAAAATTGTAGATATGCTCCAGCATATTTGGGTTCCCATGCTGATTGTGGC
>JAHEML010000142.1 GCA_024643705.1 Caldilineaceae bacterium
TGTTGGACAAATCGGAAGGAATGGCGGATAGTACAGGCCGGATGGGGCTGGCCGCTCTCTTTACCCGTCTGGCCGATGGTACGCTCTTGGGGCCTGGTGTGGGGAACGAGCTTGTACTGGGTCAGGCGGCTGGTCTCTTTGCTTCCCCCACGGGCGAAGATATGGCTGTGGCAGCCCTGCTGGATGAATCCGTGGCCGCGGGGCAGGCGGTCAATCTGCGGCTGGAATGGCGCACCCAAGCCCCGGAATTGCTCGATCGGTATCAGGTTTTCGTTCATTTGCGTGGCGCGGATGGCAACATCACCCAGAACGATGGCGGCCCTCGCTTTGTGATTCCGCTTGCACCGGATCCGGTTACGCCGGATTGGCGGCAGTTGTCTCTGCCGGTGGATCTGCCGCTGGGAGAGTATCCCGTGGTGATTGGCCTATTCGATCCTGTCAGCGGCGAACGACTCTCTGCAATGGATACCGACGGCCAACCAACTGGCAACGAACTTGAGGTGGGTAGTGTGCGTGTGTTGCCGCCCCTTGTCCCGGATCAAGCCTGTGCGCTCATTCCGTTGGCCTGCCTTAGCCAGAGAAGGTGAAAGTCGCCCCAATTCACCCACGCGAACTGTCCTTTCCATGATCGTCTGTGTGCCTATTGTCCGTAATCTCTAGACCAGGAGCCACCCATGCACATTACCCAGGTAACCACGCAAATTCGACGCCAGACGCCAGGCCCTACCATCAAACGTGACGCACTCCAGAGCTTGCCCGGCTCTGGCAGTGTGCGCGTGGAGATTGTCACCAACACCGGTGTCATCGGCACGGGGGAGGCTGGTTTTGGCCGCATTGCTGGCGGGCCAGATGCGCTGGCAGCTCTGATCGAACATGAATTGAAACCGCTCATCCTCGGCCAGGAGCCTGTTTTTGTGCGCAAGCTGCACCAGACCATGCTGGCCGAAACCGAATATCACGGCAGCCAGGGGCTGGCAACCTTTGGCATTGCCGCGCTGGATACTGCCCTGTGGGACTGTTTGGGCCGGGCCAATGGCGTCCCTTGTTGGCAACTGTGGGGCGGTGTCCACACCCGAATTCCAGCCTATGCCATGGTGGGTTGGCTGAACTACGACGATGCAGAGGTGCAGGCGATCTGTCAGCAGGCCGTGGATCAAGGCTTTCAGGCGGTGAAAATCAAAGTCGGCTATCCCACGCTGGCCCAGGACATCAGGCGGGTGGAGGTTGTCCGCCGGGCGGTGGGTGATGATGTGGGGATTATGGTGGACGCCAACCAATCGTTGACCGCAGCCGAGGCCGTGCGCCGGGGGCGGGAATTTGAACGGATGGGTTGTGTCTGGTGGGAAGAGCCGATAGCCGCCGACGACATCGACGGCTATGCAGAATTGGCCCGCGCCCTGGACATTCCAATTGCCACGGGCGAGAATCTCTACAGCGAGAAGGACTTCGCACGCTTTCTACGCCGAGATGCGGTGGACATTGTGCAGCCAGACCTGCGTCGGGCGGGCGGCCCCACCGCTCTTCTTGGAATAGGGACAATGGCCGCGGCATTCCGCCGCCCCTATGCTTCCCACGGTGGTGGGCCGGTGCAACTCAATGTGATGGCCTGTTTGACCAACGCTCTCTATCTGGAAACCGGTCTGATTCCACCCGGTTCACCCCTGCAACTGGAAGAGGGCACAGTGCAAATACCCAACGGACCGGGTTTTAGTTGGGGCTGATCTTTACCTATTTCCTGGACACTATTGGGGCTGGCTGCCAGAAAGGAACAAGAACCATGACCGACTTTGTTTGGAGCATCGACGACGCTGGGTCGGGAGGCGAAGTGCCGATCCAGGCCACCCGTCGTTTCGCACGCTTTCTGGAAAGCCGCGACCTGCGCGCCACCTGGTTGGTGGTTCCCAAGCCCAACGGTCAGCCGCTTTCGGCAGAATGGCTGGCTGTGCTGCGGGAAGCCAGGGACAACGGTCACGACCTGCAACTGCACGGGTTGACCCACGAGGACTGTTTCGAGTTTGGCCCGCCTGTCTGGCCTGCAACCTCCATCAATCCAGCCTTCGAGTCAACCTTTGCCCAACGGCGAAACGAACTGATCTCCCGCTACACAGTGGCAAATCTGCGCGCACGCATCGAGGAGGGGCAGGAGATTTTCCGTCGTGAGTTGGAGATCGAACCGGTTCTCTTTCGCGCACCTTGCGGGGCCATCTCCCAGGCCATGTTCAATGCCCTGGCCCAGGTTGGTATCCGCTATCATTCTTGCCAATACATCAGTGGAACCGGTTACGAGCATCTGACTCACAACAGCGGCGACCTGACCCCCGTCTGGACTGATGCAATCCCCCATAGCCCCTTTCACTGGTACGCCGATGTGGTCGAAGCGCCTATCCTGGGTGAATATACCTGGCGTGGCGCGGGTACACGTAGTGCCGAGTTTGTCGAACTGGCCCGCAAGGATGTGACCCGCATCGTCACAGAGAGCCAGGTTGCCGTGATTTTGATGCACACCCACGGCATTGCCGACGATTTTGATCACGCGTGCCGGGTGGTGGATGGGGTTCTGGAAATGGTGGCGGGTCTGGGCGATCACCGGTTTAACACGCTGGACAAGCTGATCGCGTCGGGCGCTCTGGATGTGGCGGCGACTGGCACAGGGCCAGATTCTTTGTTGATCTAGAAGCATGAACGCAGGAGGAAGGGAAGAATGAGCTATTTATCCGAACGTCGGGAAGGCTGGACAGCCAAAGCCCGGCTGCTGCTTTCCCCAGCCCTGGCTGATGGCGCTGATGGCCTGTGGGCAGATATGGGCTGCGGTGATGGCATTTTTAGCTTTTTGCTCTGCGAGATGCTGGCCGCGGGTAGCCAGGTCTTTGCTGTAGATCGGGACAGGTTGGCGCTGGAACGGGTGGCCCAACGCCAGGGCACGCTTACCCTCGCTTCTTCCCTGACAACCCTTCATGCCGACTTCACCCGCTCCCTGCGTCTGCCAGAGCTGGACGGTATTTTGCTGGCTAATGCCCTCCATTTTGTCGCAGACAAGCAGCCGATGCTGGAGAAATTAGCCGATTTGCTCAAACCCAATGGACGATTGATCGTTGTGGAGTATAACACCCAGCGGGGCAACAGCGCAGTGCCATTCCCCTTCGATGAATCTGACTTTGTGGCATTGGCTGAGGCCGCCGGGTTGGCACAGGCGCAGATTGTCACCCGTGCTCCATCTACTTTTCTGGGGGAGATGTACACAGGCAGTGCCGTGAAGCCAGAAGGATCAGCGTCGACTATTCCAGAATCTCGATAATCGTTGGCACAAAACGCAACTCGCCTACCCGTACCAGCAGTAGCACGATACGCAGCCACCCTGTTGGCAGAATCAGTTGCCCCAACTTGGTCACATCGTTGTCGAGATCAGCAATCCGGGCACGCTGATCGTCCGGCCCAAGCAGCGCCAGCTCTTCGGCCCGCAGCCAGGCGTGGCCCCGTGTCAACCACATGCCCACATTCGTCAGCCCCTCGTCGCTCTTGCCCACAAATCGATCCAACACCCGTAGCAGGGGCCAAACCGCGGTGAGTTCTTCCTTGGTTTCCTGGACAAGCGCGGCCAGTATTGCATTGATTTTGAAAAAGTCCGCTTTCAGCCCGGCCAGCCCGTGGGATGGCACACATTGCACCGCGGCAACGCTCAGGTCTACATTGATGTGGGCGTTCATGCCCAGCAGCAGATGTTGCAGAACAATCGGTTGCCAGCGTCCACTTGTCTCGAAAGCCAGAAGCCACACTGGGGGCGTGTTTTCCGGGGTTGTCACATAACGTTCCAGGGCATTCAGGTAGCGGTTGGCAAAGATCACATCCAGCCGCTCCATGCGCGGGCCATCTTCAAAGCTGCCGTCGGCAATGCCCTGTTTGACAGCCCGGGTGACTTTGCGATAGAGCGCGGCAAAATAGCCCAGGCGACTGCTGTTCTGTTTGGCCCATTCGATCACTCGGTCCAGCGAAAGCAGCACGCCGTCGATGCTGTCGGCCTGGAGATTGGATAGGGGGTGTGGGTTCGTCGTTTCTGTCATGCGCTTCACCCTTTCTCTACCAGCGGGGATCGCCAACTGCGCTACTCTCAGCCTGGGGTGCGGTCAGGATGCCCCCTACCTGAACAATACGGGATTGCAACAGGGCAATGTCAATTTCTCGTGGTGTGCGGTTGCTCTGCACCGCTAAAGCCGCAGCCGTGCCCGCGGCCTGGCCCATGCCCATCGCCGTCGCGGTGACCCGGCTGGAGGCCAGGGCCTCGGAAGTGGCCGAATGGCAACGCCCAGCCACGAGCAAATTCTCCAGAGAGCGAGGCAGAAGGGTGCGATAGGGAATGTCGTAGGGTGGTGTCCAGGGGATGTGGTGATAGCCCGACTCTTTGGGCGGGTGGCGATCCAGACGCCACGCACCCAGTACGATCACATCGTCGTGACGCTGTCCCTCCGCTACATCGTCTCCGGTGAGCACATAGTCGCCCACAATGCGCCGAGATTCCCGCGCGCCCGCGGTTGGCCCACTGGTCATAAAATAGGCCTCGGCAAATTCTGGCAATTCGGCCTTCCATAGCTCGAACATCGTCCACGCATCTTTGCGCCCCTGGATTTCGGCTTCGGTCCACTCCCCCGGACTTGTACTGTCGCCAGGGTAGCGGGTGGCATTGAAATAGACATCCCTCCCAGAAAAGGTGGCCGGATAGGGGCCGCCATAGAGGCCGATTTCGCCCCGCTGTTGGGCAGCTTGCAACACAGCTGCGCAGCGTCGGCGCAGATCGAAGGTGGGTTGCAGATAGGCGATGCGAAAATGCAGACTCATGGGCTGCAACGGGTCGGCCTTCTCCACCGGCGCACCACCCCAGGCCGCTATGTCCCCGTCGCCCGTGCAGTCGATGACCATGCGGGGCTGGATTGCCACCAGGCCAGCCTTGTTGCTTACAAGCACTGTCTCCACCCGTCCATCCCGGTTGACCACATCTGTCACCTGGCTGTGGTAGAGAATATCCACCCCGGCCTCGCGCAGAATATCGTCTGCGGCCCGTTTGAATCGTTCCGGGTCGCAACGGGGAATCACCCGTTCTGGGTGCATCTCGACAAACGAGAGATCGCCGTTTACGTTGTAGCGCAACGCTGGCCCTTGCCCAGGCTGGATGACGCCCATTCGTTCCAACATTTCGAAGACAATGCCACCGACCACCGGCGCGCCGGTGCGTTCGTCCACAAAGCCATCGAAGGCCGAGCCGATAATGGCGGTGAAGAAGCCACCGGCAAAGCCCATTCGCTCGACCAGCATGGTTTTTGCGCCGCCTCGGGCCGCTGCCACCGCTGCCCCGATGCCCGCCAGACCAGCCCCGCATACAAGCACATCTGGCGTGGCAACAATGGGAAGTTGCTTGGAATAGGTGTACATGTCGAATTTTCTCCCGGTAGATGGTATGGAAGCGGCGGACGTAGACAGACATAGAACGGGCATAGAACGGGCAGACTTGCAGAAATTGTATTGTACTGTTTGCACCGAAGGAAAACAAGGTTGCTTTTGAGAACCGTAGAAGGGTATGATGTGGGCACCGTTTGGGCATGGACGGATGAACGGTTCTCTCACCGTCCAAACCCAAATCTTCCACCCACATTCCCACACTTTAGAAGAAAGGGGACTCCATGTCGATCCTCGACAAATTTAGCCTGAAGGGTCGTGTTGCATTGGTCACTGGCGGCAACCGGGGGCTGGGCCAGCAGATGGCCCTGGCTTTGGCCGAAGCCGGCGCCGATGTGGCTTTGACCAGCCGAGACCAGGCCAGAGCCGACGAGGCCGCCGCCTCGATTGCCCAGGCCACCGGGCGCAGCGTGCGGGGCTATGCCTGTGATGTGAGTAGCACGGCAGAGACTGTTGGTGTCGTCCAACGGGTGATCGCTGAACTGGGCGGGCTGCATATTGTGATCAACAATGCAGGTATCAACATCCGCGGCCCGATTGACGAGTTGACCCCGGAAGAGTTTCGGCAGGTGTTGGATACGAATGTGGTCGGCGTCTGGAATGTCTGCCGGGCGGCGGCAGGCCACCTGAAGAGCCAGCAGTATGGCCGGGTTATCAACATCGGCTCCACCCTTTCGGTGATTGCCCTGGCCGACCGCACCCCCTATACCAGCAGCAAAGGCGCTGTATTGCAGATGTCCCGCGCATTGGCCTTAGAATGGGCTCCCCATGGGATTACCGTCAATACCATGTTGCCCGGCCCCTTTGCCACCGAAATGAACCTACCCTTGATGAATGACCCAGAAAAATACAAGGAGTTTATTGCCAAAATCCCCTTGGGGCGTTGGGGGAATCTGGAAGAGATCGGTGGGCTGGCCGTCTTTCTCGCCAGCGACGCATCCAGTTTTATCACCGGGGCCGGGGTCACGATTGACGGCGGTTGGACAGTGCATTGAATTGACACATACATGAGTAAACGTTTATACTAGCGCCTACTCTGCCGGAGAACACGAAATACTCGCAAAAATCACTCGAATACAAGCCATTCGTAATAGCTGATAGTGGCGATATTGTTCCCCCCTCTTACCTTATCGCTCTTGTCGATTCTTGTATTGATGGTGCAACTTCCCCGTTGACGGCCATCATAGCAACGTAAACATTCGTTCATACCCAGTATACCGAAGTATCAATCAAACTTTAGGAGGAAATCGTGCTGAAATACTCTCGATCAATCGTTCTTTTCGTGCTGCTTATCACAGCCGCACTGGTTCTAGCGGCCTGTCCGGCGGCTGCGCCAAGCAGCGATGCACCAGCGCAAGAGTCGGCCCAGGAAGCAGCCCCCGCGACAGAAGCCACCGAGGCCCCAGCTGCCGAAGCGGCACCGGCCGAGGCTGCCTCGGACAAGCAGATTATCTACGCCCTCTACCAAGAGCCGGAGATTCTCAACCCCTTCATCGCCACCCAGACCGCTTCGGGTGAAGTCGCTGTCTTTGTGATCGAAGGGCTGTTGGGTGTTGACCCTGACGGCAACCGCTACCCGGTGCTGGCAAAAGAAGTACCCACCATCGTCAATGGGCTGGTCTCGGAAGACGGCATGACCGTGAAGTACAATCTGTTGGAGGATGTGCTCTGGTCGGATGGCGAGCCTTTCACCTGTGACGATGTCCTCTTCACCTACGAAGCAGTCATCGATCCCAACAGCGGCGCGGTGAGCACCACTGGGTACGACAAAATCGAGAGCGTCACCTGCGACAGCGATTATGCCGTCACCATTCAATTCAGCGAATTCTATGCCCCCTACCTGGCGCTTTTCGGTGATGTGATGCCCCGCCATGCCACCGGCGAAACCGCGGACATGCAAAATTGGGAATACAACTGGAATCCCATTGGCACCGGCCCCTTCATGCAGAAAGAGTGGGAAAACGGCGATCACATCACACTGGTTGCCAGCCCCACCTACCGGGGCTACCCAGACAAGCCCATTGTCCATCAGATCATCATCCGCATTATCCCCAGCCGCGAAGTGGGCAAGGCCCTCATCACCTCTGGCGAAATCGACATTCTGTGGGATTTGACCGAAGCTGACGTGCCCGAGTTTGAATCCAACCCCAACGTGGTCGTCAACAAGAAATCCAGCCCCGGAACCGAGCGCCTGCTCATCAATCTGGCTGATCCGGCCCTGGATGCAACCGATGATCCAGCAGCCAATCCCCACCCCATCCTAGGTGATCTGCGTGTGCGTCAGGCCATTCAATTCGGCATCGACAAGCAATTCCTGGTGGACGAGCTTCTCTTTGGTGCAACCACGGTTGGTGTCAGCGAGTTGAGCATTGGCTGGGCCAAGTGTGACATCGAAACCGCCGTCTACGATCCC
>JAHEML010000143.1 GCA_024643705.1 Caldilineaceae bacterium
TCCAACACAGCAGTTGCCAGCGGCGGCGGCATCTTTCAAGATGAAGCGGGCAGCGTGATCATCGACGCCAGCAGCATCGTCTTCAACAGTGCCAGCAGTGGCGGCGGCATCTACAGCACAGACAGCGGCAGCACAGTCGCTCTCGACAATGACAGCCGAGTGCAGAACAACCAGGCCACCGGCGATGGCGGCGGTATTTTCAACACTTCCAAGAGCCGCATGACTATCGACGCCAGCCTTGTCGCTTCCAATACGTCTGGCGGCGATGGAGGCGGTGTGGTCAACTGGACAAATAGTGTCATCACCATCACCAACGGCAGCCGTATTGAGGAGAACCAGGCCAACGTGGGTGCCGGCGTCTGGAACGGCGCGTTCAGCAGAGCGGTGATTGAACAGAGCCAAGTTCTGTCCAATACGGCTGCCGGCGACGGCGGCGGCATCTACAGCTATGACCACAGCGATGTGAGCATCGACGCCAGCAGCGTCGTTTTCAATACATCGGGCGGCGATGGGGGCGGTGTGACCAACTGGGTCAATGCAACCCTTACGGTCACCAATGGCAGCCTGATCCAGGCCAACACGGCCAATCGGGGCGGCGGCGTCTGGAATGGGACAAACAGCACCGCTACGATTACGAACAGCGCCCTGCTCTCTAACACGGCTGGCAGCGCAGCAGGTGCGCTCTATCAAGAGGACAACAGCACAAGCAGCATCACGGCCAGTTGTGTCGTGGGCAACAGCGACACGGCAGTGGCGTACGCTTCGGGCACATCGCCTATCACCGCCACGGGCAACTGGTGGGGACACAGCAGTGGGCCATCGGGCGCGGGGCTGGGCGTGGGCGATTCGGTGAGCAGCGACGTGAATTTCAGCGGCTTCCTGGGTGCGGCCATCCTGGGCTGCCCCATCTTCGGCGATCCGGACTTGGCAATCATAAAATCCGCTTCGGCTAGCGAGGTGTTGCCCGGCCAGCCCGTCACCTTTACATTGGCTTTCACAAATACGGGCAATCATTTTGCCCACCGGGTTGTTATTAGCGACAGTGTGCCGGTCAGCGTCACAATCGATGCCGTGACCACCAGCACGGTCAGCGACGGTGTCTCGATTGTTCAGACCAGCGGTAGTCCGAACTTTGCCTGGGGCGTAGATAGACTGCCCGTGGGCGCGGGGGGCATGATCACCCTGACCGGTAGTTTGATCGACAGTGGGGCACTCTTTTCCAGCCAGTTGACCAACACGGTTGTCATCAGCGCTGTCGGCGACCTAACACTTGGCAACAACAGCAGCAGGGTCCTTCTCACTGTTCCAGGCCCACCCGTTCTGACAATCGACAAACGTGCTAATGTTAATTTCCCCGGTGAAAGTACGACAATTACCTATACGATTATTGTGTCGAATACGGGCGTCTCCACAGCCCCTGGTGTGACCATCGACGACACGTTGGCTGGTGTGCTTGGATCGGACATTTCCCTGGCTGCCGGCGAAACGGTAACGTTCACCTACACCCACTGGGAAGATGACGGCCCTCTCACCGTCGTCAACACCGCGACCGTGGCGAGCCGGTATACGGCGGGCGTGTCCAGTGCTGTCACTGTGGAGTGGCAAAATATCGCGCCCACGGCAACGCTTTCAAACAGCGGCCCGGTCGACGAGGGCGCGGCGGCTATCATCAGCTTCAGCAACCAGTACGACCCCTCTATTGCCGACAAGGTCGATGGCTACCGCTATAGCTACGACTTCGACAATGACGGCAAATTCGAAGTGAATAGCAGTAATGCAACCACGGCGATTGTTTTCTCGAACTATCTCACCGGCCTAACCGAACGCACCGTTTTGGCACGCATCGCCGATAAAGACGGGGGCTTCACCGACTACACCACGGTTATCGCCATCAAAGGTCCCGAAGTGCCAGACCAGAAGACATTCCTGCCCACGGTGGCGCGATAACCAAGCGGATGGGAAAATCTGTATGCATAACTCGACATCACGCACGAGCGCGATTGCCAAAGCAGAACGCTTTCTCGCGCGCCAGCCCCTCTTTTTGGACACAGAAACGACCGGCCTGGACCCCAGGGCCGAAATCGTGGAGATCGCCCTCATCGATCACGATGGAAGCGTGCTGCTCGATTCCCTGGTCAAGCCGACCCGGCGCATCCCCAACGACGCGACCAGGGTTCACAACATCAGCAACGAGATGGTGGCAGACGCGCCCACCTGGGTGGAATTGTGGCCCCAGGTACAGGTGCTTTTGGCTGGCCGATCGGTTGGCATCTACAACGCGGACTTTGATCTGCGCATGATCCAACAATCCCATGCAGCCCACGGTGTGCTGGACGGTGTGGCAAGCGCCACGGGGTTTTGCATTATGAAACTGTATGCAGAATTCTATGGAGAGCCAGGCCGAAATGGCGATTTTCGCTGGCAGGGGTTGGACAAAGCCGCGCGCCAGTGTCGGATTGATTTACCCAACAGCCACCGGGCACAGGCAGACGCACTGTTGGCACGGGCTGTGTTGCATTTTATGGCCCAGAGCCAGACATAGGCGGGCCAGCAAAATAGAGGCCATCAAAAAGGATCCAACAAAATAAAAGCGGAGAAGATGAGGAAGGTACTTCCCCCATCTTCTCCGCTTTCTGTTTCCTGATTACTTGTTTACATGCAACGGCTTACATCACAGCAGCAAATTCTTGCACCCACTGCGGCGCAACCCGGCGTGGGCTTCCTTCGTACCAGCGGCGCAGGAAGTCCGAGACGCCCAAACGCACCAACGCGGCCTGCTGCTCGTCGTTCAGCTCCCGAAAGCCGACAGAGCGCCCCTGGCAGTTGGGCGAGCCGCAACAGCAGCTCTCCACTGCCACCGACTCGGCCTCGCTCATGCCGTAATGGAAGGATAATTCCTCTCCAGCCAGCACTGGCCGCACAGTTACAAAATCAAACGCGCCATACTCGTTGTCGCGCACGGCCAGGTTTGGATCACAACTGTGAGAAAAAATCTGGCCCGGCTCATCGATATACAAATGGACATTCTCATCCTTTTGCAGGCTATACCGGTCCCGCTCCGGGGCTAACCCCCGAATCCTCGACGAACAGACCACCACACCAGACGGAATCGTTTCCGATGCTACAACCACACGCCCCTTCAAATCATGATACCCAATACCTATCACTTTTGGTCTCCAGTCCTTGTGCAAAGAATCGGACGAACGTTTCGTCCACATGTTCTTCTCCTGCGTCATCTTTGCAGTAGCCGTCGGTGTCATTCTCGTCTGCAATCAAACGTCAATGATCTGGAGGGTACGGCCCCCACTGGTTGGGGGACGATTCTCGACGACCTTAAAACGTAACGCTATCGGATATACTATCCTGTACTATCTGTTATGGATGAGGAGAAGCATATTTATTGTAGAATAGTTGGCCTACAAGTCAAATATGGCAGGGGGTATTTTGTGGGGATAGAAGGGAAAGAAGTGACCGGCGGTGGTGAGATGATCAAGCACAAACGGCCCATCATCTCACCATTTCAGCATCTCTGCATCATTCCTGGTTTGCCAGGCTATCGAGAACCAACACCAACACAAAGCCCAGCACGGCTAGCCCCAGCGCGACAAATACCTGGCTGTTCAAAGCAGCGGGCAGCACATTGGCTTCGATGGTCGGGATCAGCGCACCGTGGCGATCGGTGATGGTGGCGAGAACTTCTTTCCACGGCCAGATTTTGCGCAGGCTCCCCACCATCAACCCTGTGAGTAGGGCCACAGCCAGATCATGATAGCGCTTGAAGAGCCAGCCCAACACCTGGGCAAAACTGACAATACCGACCACCGCGCCCGCGCCCACAATAGCGATTGTCACAAAATCTCGCTGGTTGACCGCGCCCAGCACGAACTGGTATTTGCCCAACAGCACCAGGATGAAAGAGCCAGAGATGCCGGGCAGGATCATGGCGCAGATGGCAAGCGCGCCGCTGAGAAAGAGATACCACGGACTTTCTGGCGTTTGCAGCGGAACCAGGCCCACGACAATATAAGCCCCCACTGCACCCAAAAGCAACGCAATTGCCAGAAGCGGCGACCAACGGGGAATCCGTTTGCTCACTGTCCACACCGAAGCCAGCACCAGCCCAAAAAAGAAACTCCACAGATAGACGGGTTGGTTGACAAGCAGCCATTCCAGCCCCTTTGCCAGGGAGAGGACGGCCGTAAGAATCCCGGCAACGAGCGCGATCAGAAATCCTGCGTTGACGGCTTTCAGCGCCTCGCCGATACGCAGACCCACCAGTGCCTTCCAAAAGGGGGGGCGCGCCACCGAGCGGATGCTGTCGATCAGTTCTTCGTAGATGCCCAGAATAAAGGCCATCGTCCCACCAGAGACCCCAGGGACCACATCTGCTGATCCCATCACAAATCCCCGTGCCACCAGCCCTGCATAATCGCCCAGGGAGCGGGCCGGGCGGTGTTCAGTTTCCTGATTCGTCTTGCTGTCGTGTGCCATTTCGTCTACCTGTGAATGGAGATTGATCCAGAATCATTTCTGCTCTGCCAACATATCTGTCAACATATCTATCAACAGACAAGTATAGCAGAGAAGGCTGAACCCACCGATTTTCTCTTCCCCCTCGAATGGAGTACAATTTGCAGTGTCCACCCACATCCGCCTTCCTCTCTGGAGAGACCCATGCACGTAGCCGCCCGCACCAGCCGCTTTCAGGAATCGATGATCCGGGAGATGACTCGGCTCGCCATGAAGCACGATGCCATCAATTTGAGTCAGGGCTTCCCCGACTTCAATCCGCCAGAAGAGGTGATCGAAGCGGCTGTCAAGGCTATTCGGGATGGGATCAACCAGTACACCGTCACCTGGGGCTACCCGCCCCTGCGCTATGCCCTGGCTGAGAAATATACCAAGCAACTGGGGTGGGATGTCAACCCAGACGTGCATGTGGCGGTGGTCTGCGGCGTCACCGAAGCCATCACCGCCACCCTGCTGGCCCTGCTCGACCCCGGCGAAGAGATCATCATCATCGAGCCGGCCCACGAAAACTTCCGCCCCGCGGCAGTGCTGGCCGAAGCCGTGGCCATCTCCATCCCACTGGAAAAGCCCGACTACCGCATCGATCCGGCGCGGATCGAGCGAGCCATCACCCCCCGCACCCGGGCATTGCTGCTCAACACACCCCACAACCCCACGGGTCGGGTCTTCGACACCGAAGAAGTGCAGGGTATCATCGATCTGGTTCTGCGCCACGATCTCGTGCTGATCACCGACGAAATTTACGACCAGATTCTCTACGATGGTCGAGTCCACGTCTCGCCGGGGAGCTACGAAGCCGTGCGCGATCGGACAGTCACCTGTGGAGGCATGGGCAAAACCTACGCCATGACCGGCTGGCGATTGGGCCACATCATCGCGCCCGAACCCCTGATCAACGCCATCCGCCCCATCCACGATTACATGACCATCTGTGCGCCGACACCGCTGCAAGCCGCGGCCGTGGCTGCCCTGGCTCTGCCCCCTTCATTCTACGAAAAACATCTGGCCGACTACCACGAGCGCCGGGATGTGATGATGGATGTGCTCTACACATTGGGCTTTCAGGCTGTACGTCCCCAAGGGGCCTACTACACCTTGGCCGACTACACCAACATCGAGGCGCCCCAAGCCGATTGGCCCGCTGACCGTTTTGCCCACTGGCTGACCACCGAGATTCGGGTGGCAGCAGTGGCCGGGACAAACTTCTATTCGGTGCCCGGCTATGGCGAAGGCGCGGTGCGCTTTGCCTTTCCCAAACGCATCGAGACCCTGCGCGAGGCGCACGCCCGGCTTAGCCGTATGCTGGGCTAGCCGAACCCCATGCATCCTCTCCACCGTTCACCTGCCCTGGCTCTGCTGGAATTTGAAAGCGTGGCTGCTGGCTATCTGGCTGCCGATGCCATGGCCAAGCGCGCGCCCGTGGCCCATATTGTCGCGGGGACTGTGCAGCCGGGACGCCTCTTGGTGCTGCTTTCGGGTGGCGTGGCCGAGGTGGAAGAAGCGTCCGAGTCTGGTCGCCACGCAGCAAGCGGCAGCCTGCTGGATCAGCTTTTTCTGCCTGCAGTGCATGAGGGTGTTGTCGATGCGCTGTTGGGCAGCCGCCATCCGATCGCCGACAGCCTGGGCATTGTGGAGTGCCATAGCGCTGCCAGCGCGCTCCACGCCGCCGATGCCGGGCTGAAGGGCGCGGCTGTTACCCTGATCGAACTGCGTTTGAGCGATGGCTTGGGCGGCAAGGGCATCTGCTTTTTCACCGGCCCAGTGTCCGCCGTCGAAAGCGCCGTTGAACTCGCTACCGCGGTTATCACCCCCGGCCATTTTCTCCACGCGGTCGTCATCCCCCAACTCAGCCCGGACATTGCCGCCACTCTGGGCGCGGGCAGTTTCTTTAGCCAAAATATACAAAAATAGAACACGGATGACAGGAATTGGGCAGATAACAGTGGATTCTTAGCTGTCCTATCCGTGCCCTTCGTTTTGCCTTTGCACTTCCCCCCGCCTGACTGTACAATCCAGCTATGATCCTCTGCATCGACATCGGCAACAGCAATATCGTTCTTTGCGCCTACCCGCGAGAAGGGGGCAACCCCAGCGCGCCCCTTGCCAGTTGGCGCATTGCCACCGAGCGCACCCGCACCGCCGACGAATATCGGGTTCTCTTGCGCCAGCTTTGGCACGAAAGCCACTTTACCCCCGCCGATTTCCACGACGCGGCCCTGGTCAGCGTGGTGGCCGCGCTGACCGACGTGTGGGCGGGGATGCTGGGTGAACTGCTGGGCCGGGAGCCGTTGATCATCCGCCACGGACTGCACTTCGGCATGGAAATCGGTGTCGCACAGCCCGAACGGGTGGGCACGGATCGGATTGTGGATGCCGTGGCTGTCCACCGTGCCGCGGGTGGCCCAGGTAGTTCAGGCCGCGGGGCGATTGCCGTCGATTTTGGCACAGCCACCACCTTCAACGTGGTCACGGCTGAGGGTCTCTTTTTGGGGGGAGCCATCGCGCCTGGCTTGGGCACGGTGACAAACGCACTCGTCGAAAAGGCGTCGGCCCTGCCCCCGGTGGCACTGACTCCGCCGCCCACAGCCATTGGCCGGGACACCGTGCCTGCCATCCAATCGGGCCTCATCTACGGCTACGTAGGGCTGGTGGAAGGGCTGCTGGCCCGTATCCAAGCCGAATTGCCCACCCCAGCACAGGTGATCGCCACCGGCGGACTTGGTCACATCATCGCCCCCCTCACCCCCGCCATCCACGCCTACGATCCCTGGCTGACGTTGGCTGGGGTGAGGGCCGTATATATGTTGAATCGAAAATAGTAGACTTTTTCCTTTTGATGCGTGAAACGTGATGCGTGAGAACGATGTCGTGTGCTCTCACGTTTCACGCATCACGTTGACACCTTAAATGTTGACCTATCCGCACACAACCTTTCGGAGTATTCTATGGCTCCCATCCTTTCCGGCAAACGCATCCTTCTCGGCATCAGCGGCGGCATTGCAGCCTACAAATCCGTTTCGCTGGCCTCGCGGCTCACCCAGGCCAACGCTTTGGTGGACGTGATCATGACAGAATCGGCCACCAAGTTCATCGCGCCGGTCACCTTCCAGGCCATTACCCAGCGCCCGGTGCATACCAACATCTTCGACAGCTGGAGCGACACCAGCCGTCTGCGTATCGGCCACGTGGCCCTGGCCCAGGCTGCCGATCTCTTCATCATCGCGCCCGCCACTGCCCAGACCCTCTCCCGGCTGGCCTTGGGCATGGCGGATGATCTGCTCAGCATCACCTCGCTCAGCTACAGCGGCCCTATGCTGATTGCCCC
>JAHEML010000144.1:0-4644 GCA_024643705.1 Caldilineaceae bacterium
CGCAAAATCGCGGCCAGGGGATAGAAATAGAAGCCAGCCAGAAAGAGCAGGGGAAGTGAATAGAGCAGCAGCGGGAGTCGTTTGGTGATTGGGTTCATCGCGTGCCAGGTGTGAGAGGTGTATGTGAGAGATGATGCGTGAAACGTGAGATAGGTCGAACAATTTCACGTTTCACGCATCACCTTTCTTTGGGAAGAAAGGGATTGAATCCCGGCGGCACGCCACTACCGCACCATCACATCTGTCCAGGCCGCGATCCACGCCTCACGGTTGGCTTCGATAACAGTGGGGTCAACCACTGCCGGATCGGTAGGTGTCTCGCCATAGGTAACGAAGAGTTCCGGCAGGGCTGCGTTGGTATTGACGGGGTAAACGAACATTTGCAGGGGGATGTCTTCCTGAAAAGGGGTGTCCAGCATAAAATCGACGAACTTCTGGGCTGCTTCGGTCTGCTTGCTGCCAGCAAGAATGCCCACAAACTCGATCTGACGGAAGGTGCCGTTGGGCGGATTCACATTCACGCTGGCCGGTTCCGTGCGCCCATCCGTAGCGTAGAGGACATCCGCAGGCGGGCTGGTGGTATAGGAGACGACCAGGGGGCGATCCCCCCCACCACCCACGGTAAAATGGTCATAGTAGGCCTGGCTCCAGCCATCGGTCACCAGGACATCGTTGTCGCGCAGAGCCTGCCAATAGTCCAGATAGCCGTCCTCGCCAAAATGGGCGATTGTCGCCAGCAGGAATGCCAGCCCCGGCGACGACGAGGCAGGATTTTCCACCACGAGCAAGCCTTTGTATTCCGGTTGGGCCAGTTCCTCCAGGGTGGAGGGCATGGGCAATCCCGCGTCGGCAAACCAGCCCCGATCCCCATTGAGATTGATAAATCCGTAGTCTACAGGTAGCAGTCTGTGTTCCGGGTCCAGTTCGTATTCATCGGGGATGTGGGCCAGTAGCGGGGAGGCATAGGGTAGAAAAATGTCCGCATCCAGCGCCCGGCTCAGAAAAGTATTGTCCACCCCAAAGAAGAGGTCGGCCAGGGGCGCATCTTTGCTGAGAATGAGCTTGTTGAGGGCTGCGCCCGCATCACCCAGGGCCAGGAACTGAACGGTGATGCCCGTTTCTGCCTGAAACCCGGCCAACACCTCATCGCTCACGCTAAACGAGTCGTGAGTTGCCACCACCAATGTGACAGGCTCGACGCTTTGGGGCGGTGCTGACAGATCGGCTACTGGTTGACAAGCAGAGATGAGCAGCAGGACAAATGAGAGCAAGACAATATAGGCAAGGGAACGAGCGCTCTGTTTCGGGTGCATGTGATCTTCCTTTGGAATGAAATCAAAAAGGTAACTACCTACCCCCACCCAGCCTCCCCCAGGTTAGGGGAGGAGCCGATCTTGTCCCCTAACCAAAATGGGGAGGGTTAGGGTGGGGTTGCTTGGTAGTCAAAAACAATAAATGTTGGGCAGGCTTCATACCTGCTATTTCTCGGTTGCCCTACCAAAACAAAAAGCCTACTCCATCTGGGTAGGCTGTCACGGTCACTTCCTACGCTGGCATTACCCAGATCAGGTCTACGGGTCGGCAATAGTCGATTGCCCTCTCAGCCTGGCACGCCCAAGCTCCCCACATATTCAATTAACATCTCGTACAACAAACATCCCGTACAACGAACATCTCACACGAAACAACGATACCACATAGGATGGTCAAATGAAGAACGCTGCCCACCCTGTAACCATCTACCCCCACCCAGCCTCCCCAGACTGGGGGAGGAGCCGATCCACTTCCCTCCCCAAAATGGGGAGGGATAGGGTGGGGTTATTTGTTAGTCACCCCACCCTATCCTATTCCCCGTTGCGCAGCTTTTCTTGCTCTGCCGCGCATTCTGGGCAAAAGTGAGGATCATCCAACTCGTGCAAGTGGCTGGCACAGACGGCAAATGTCACTTCCACCCTCTCGCGCAGAAGGCTCTTTGTCACCTGGGCCTCCAGCAGCAGATCAAGGCAGGTGCTGGTCAGCAGAAGCTCTGGAACCGGGCACGAATCGCAAAGTTTGCGCCGCCAGGGCCGGGTATTGTTGGGGCTGGCATCCAACAAGCGGCACTTCTCCAGGTTGGCACCCCGGTGATAGTCTCCGTAAAAATAACGGCAATCAACTACATTTGACAAGAATCAGTTATCCCAAAAAGGTGGCCCATCGTAATCAGATTGATCCCAATCGCCACCGTAGAAAATATCCGGATCGATAAAAAGGCGGGCCGCCAACGCCTGTTTGCGCTCCTCTTGTTCGGGCATCAGGTAGCCGAATTCTTGCTCCAGCCCCACAAGGGTTTCCAGCTCGGCCTCAAGCAGATGATAGTTCATGTGGCTTAGGGGTTCTTCTTCCGGCGTCATCCCCCCAAACTCGGACAGATAAAATCGATAGCCTTCGCAGCTTTCCGACGCCATGTCCGAGAAATCGGCCACATTGTCTTCCACCGCATCCCAAAACCCCGAATCCATGCCCCAATCCCCAGGGGGATCAGATGTGCCTCGGTCGATGAAGTCCCCCCAGAGGCCACCGCGGGATGTATGTTCATCGGTCTCCTGCCAGGGGGGCTGCTCCCTGCCGTATTGGCTCCGGTCACCGTCACGCCCCCTGCCCTGACCGCTGTTGCGCCCTCCCCGTTCCCGGCGTAAGGCGTCTCGGCCTACTTTGGCATAACCCACATCGTCTTGCAGACGCAGGTTGCTGAACTCGTGGAGAATGAAGTGCATATCATCGGGGGCCACGGCGTCGGCATAGACGCCCCGCCCTATCAGCGCGGCGGCAAGCTCCCACACGGGTGTTGCCGAGCGAGCTTTGCGATCACCGGAGACGATGGCTTCGGCGGTGCGTGCCAGAAAGAGATTGCGCTCCTGAATCTCGGACTCTTGGCGACTTTCTTTGGGTTGCAAGCGCAGGCTATAGTCGCCACCATCTGCATCCAGCACATGGATGAGCAGATCATCCTTCACCGAGCAGCCTGCCTGATCCACCCAAGCCACAAACTCTTTGCCCAGACGCAAGGCCCATGTCTCTTGTTCCACATCGGCATGGGCCTCGATCGTTGGCCCACCCATCAGGTGCAGGCGTACGATTCGGCCATCTGGTTGGTGATCTTGAAAGAAGCCGGGAAAGAAAACCGCGTGCTCCAACTCGTCCATCAACAACGTGCCCCGTTGCACCTCAAGCTGGCCCAATGGGTGACGAAAGGTTTGGGAGCGAAGCAGCGAGGAGAGCCAGCCAAAGGTACCCGGTGCAGTAGGAACTGCCTGATAGAGTTTACCAATGGCCTGATATACGGCGCTACGCACGCCTTTTCCGGTTGGTCGTTTGGCCCTGACTTGCTCGACCAGCATATCCACGGTGAGCGGTGTATCGGACCGGCCAATAATGTCTGCAACACAATCAAAATAGCTAGGATATTCCATCATAGTGGTCATGCAGCTTGCCTCCTGGGCCATATTATCCCACAGGAAAGGGCAATTGTCTACCGATAAGAGAAGAAAAATCTGGGTAAAAAGCAAGGGGAGGAACCCCAGATGAAGTCACTCCCCTTGCGGTACGATACAGTTAGATAAAGAGCTTGAAGTTAGACAAGCTGGTTGAACAGCGATATTCAGGCCAACCCCTAGCCCGCGGCAGCCAAAACCGGGCGAAACTTATACCCGTAGACAATCTGCCCATCGCTCCCCTCTTCCCGCAGCTTTCGGGTTACCATTTCCACCTTCATGCCAATGTTGACGTCACCGCCATCCAGGTCGGTCAATTGTGCGGTGACTGTCGGGCCTTCTTCCAGCTTTACCAGGGCCACGGTGTAGGGCCGCTGATCCTTGAAACCATCGGGGACGCTGAACATTTTCGTAAAACTATAAACTTCGCCCCGTCCACTCATAGCCTGAACAGGGCCAGCCTGCCGACTGCAATGGGGGCAGACATCCCGGGGCGGGAAAATGGCTTGATGACAGTCCGGGCAGACCTCGCCTTTAAGAGAATACCGTTGGTTTTTGGTGCGCCAGGCTGATGCAATACCCATAATTTTGTCCTTACTCGTTGCGATAAAAGTTGCCAATAACAGACTGACACAATCGTAGACGATTCGGGCTATCATTGGCTATCAGAATGGGCATTTAGCCCCCACTGATAGGTTTTGACGGTATTTTCTGCTCCATTCAGCATACGACCAACCAATTATTACACGCCTAAAATGTGAGTCACAATGGTAGCCCCGCTACCGCCGATGTTCTGGGCCATGCCGATACGGGGATTCTTCACCTGGTTGCCCCCGGCCTGACCGGTCAACTGCTGCACCGTCTCTACAATCTGATAAACCCCCGTAGCCCCCACCGGATGGCCCCGGCTCTTTAGCCCACCCATGGTGCTAATGGGCAAGCGACCGCCGATGCCGATTGCTTCGTCGTGGGCCATACGCCAACCTTCGCCCCGACGCGCAAAGCCAGTGGCTTCCAGGCTCAACGCGCTCATAATCGTAAAGGCGTCATGCAGCTCAAAAAAGTCGATATCGTCTGGGGTGATGCCCCCCTGCAAATAGGCCCGCTGGCTGCTCAGATAGGCTGCTTCCAGAAAGAGCGGGTCGCTACGATCATGGACAGCAAGGGTGTC
>JAHEML010000144.1:4654-7848 GCA_024643705.1 Caldilineaceae bacterium
ATCTGCACCGCGCCCCGGTGGTGGCCCACGGCAAACTCGGACGCCCGCTCCGTGGGAACAAGAATCAACGCAGCCGCACCATCACAGACCGGGCTGCTGTCCATGATATTGATCGGGGTGGAGATCATGGGCGCATTGAGATACTCCTTCATGCCGATGGCCCGCTGGAACATGGCGTTGGGATTGTTGGCCCCATTGCGGTGGGCGTTGATGCTAAATCCGGCAAAAGCGTCCAGAGGCACGTTGTGTTCGTATTGGTAGCGCTGCATCAATAGAGCATTCAATCCCACAAATGTGATGCCGTGAGCGGCTTCGTATTCCGCATCGGATGCTGTGGCAAGACCAGCAGTTGTGCTACCGCTGGGGGTGTCGGTCATCTTTTCCACACCGGCCACAATCACCACATCGTGCATACCGCTGGCAATAGCCATGCAGCCCACCCGCAAGGCCGCCGCGCCGCTGGCACAGGCCGCTTCGACCTTGGCTGCTTCGATGCCCCGCAGCCCGCTGAAATCGGCGATCAGTGTCGCCAGATGTTCCTGCTCCAGCAACGATCCGCTGAGCATATTGCCCACAAAGAGCGCATCGGCCTGCTCGATACCCGCGTCTTGCATGGCCGCGGATATTGCACCGTGGGCAATGTGTCGCACCGAGAGATCCCAATGCTCGCCCACGGGCGTTTGGCCGATACCCACAATTGATACACCACGCATAAGTCAAAGCCTCCATCAAAATCAAACCGAAACAGTTTTGTGAACACCAATCGCACGAATGCCACGAATGTTGCAGCATAATCCGCTTGCGAGTTTCAGCATTCCAGCATATCACATGGTGCGCAACAGTACACGCAATACGCAATACGCCAACTATGACAGCAAATCACTGCCAAAATCTATCGGTTCTGGAAAAGAGAGAGAAGTGGAGAGGGGATGAAATGCGCGCAGGACGACCAGGCTTACACACTGTCAGCAACACTGTCAGCAACAAAGTCAGCATCTGTGATGCTCACTTCAAAATATAGTACGTTGCCCGTTTGGAGCCGATGCGGATGAGAATGTTCTGCTCCACCAGATCAGAGAGGTCCCGGCGAATGGTCTCCGCGCTCACGTCCGGGGCAAGTTGCTGGTAGTCACTGTTGGTAATCCGCCCACTCTGTTGCAGAAAAGCCAGTGCAGCCTCCTGGCGTTCGTTGAGGAAGGATTGGGGTGGCATTGGTTGCACTGCAAGCGCGCTGACTTGGCTATTGGCTGCCGAGCGCAAGATGACCTGAAAACCAGCAGCCGTTTCGGCGAATTCCGGTGCGGGCAGCCCAAGACCCTGCATGGCCGCGATCATGCGGTCGATTCCATAGCCCAACCGTTCGATGTAGCCCAGATCGCTGAGGACAGCCACAATCGCTTCGTTGCGGCTGTACCGCTCGTTCAGCAGATTTTCCAACGTTACGTGGCCCGGCAACCGGCCCGGGCTATAAATTTCCAGGCGGTCGCTGAACATGAGCAGGCGAATCCCCTCACCCCGGATGCTATAATCCCGGTGGGCCACCGCGTTGACAATTGCCTCGCGCACCACCGCCACGGGATATTCGTTCACCGCTTCGCGCACCATGCCTGCAATGCGCATGTCCCGGCGCATATTACCCACCACAAAGGCCTCGGCCTGGCGAATCTGATCCCCCAATGGCCCGCCAATCTCCTGGCGCACAAACTCGTCGCTCATGTCCGGGCCGGGGTAGCGCACACAGACGATCTCGGCGCTGCGCAAAAAGCGCTGGGGCGTGTGACCAAAGAGCAGAATCCCAGCCGCTGTGGGCGTGTAGTCGGCGTCGTCCCCATCGCCCTGGCGAACAACACAGCCCCGGCTGACGAGCAAGTCGCCTACATCTTCCTGGGGGCCAGCCTGGATTGTCTCCAAATAGCGGCGAATCTGGCCCCGATCCAGATCATCCAGCCCAGCCCCATCCACCGGCCCTATCTCAAAGCCCGCTTCGGTGCGATCAAACAGAAGTTGGCGCAGCTCGGGGGTGGTGAGTGGTCTGCTTTGCCCAGCGGTGCGGGTAAGGTAGCGCCCTTGCACGCTGTAGATATGGGGCAACCCAGGGGGAACTTGCACCACAACCAGCGGATCACCGTCTATCTCCACCACGTGCGCGGCAGGCAAAATTAAGGGCGGATCCGCCAGCAGCCCCGCTTGCAGGGTGCGTTCCTGCATGGCATCCTGATCGCCGCCACCCTGCACCTTGCCACCCTTTGTCACCCCAACCACAGCCAACCCGCCGTGGGCATTGGCAAGACCGACCAACCCCTCGGCAATCGCGCTGGGGGATGCTTTGGCCGACAAAAGGAGTAGCCGATCAGTCTCGCCGCCAGCCAACAGGTCGGACAGTGCTTCGGGTGTGATAGTGGTGTTTTCCCGACGGTTCAATTTCATGGGATCACCCTTTGGGATTGACAGGCGCAACACCCACAATTCGCCACTGATCTGTGGTGCGCGCGCTGTTGTTGGTGGGGACATGCTCTAGCGTAAATTCAAAGAGCCGGGTCTCTTCGTTTGGCCCGCCGTTATCGCCGGTTGGATCGCCGGTTGGGTAGACAAGCGATGCCCATACCTTTGTTTGCAGGGGCGAGCCACGCTGGAGACTTTGCACAGGGCCAACCGCATCGACAGTTTTGTGGTATTGCAGCGCGGCCACCCGCCGGTAAACGGTGATATTCTCGGCAATTGTCGTGTAGCTGCCATCTACCACCAGGTCCCGGCGGCCAGCAGGATCGAGCAAATAGGCCAGTACCACCGCCTCGGGGTAAAAGGGAACTTGGGGGATGCCGTAGCAAAAGACAAGCGCCTGGGGACCCTCGACATAATAGACCGCCGGGCGATAAGCTCCCTGGCTGGTGTAGTCTGGGTCCAGGAAGCGTGTAAAGGTGGACTCTTTGCAGAGTTGGCTGCGATCTTCTTCGGGGTAGCGGGCACGCACGGTGCGGATGGGGGTTCTTTCTGCTGCGCCATCCCAGTCGATCACCTTCAATCCACCGGGCGCGGCAATTTGTGTACTGCCATAGCCCTCTTGAGCCGTACTCCACCAAAAGATGCTGATGTGGGTGACGCCACCAATCGGGCTGTTGCCCCCGTACACGACCAATTCGTCGTTGGCAGGGCTGGCAACTGGTGTCGGAACAGACGCAGCCCCGTTCACCTGT
>JAHEML010000145.1 GCA_024643705.1 Caldilineaceae bacterium
AGAGCAGCCGTACATTCATCAGCTTTTGCATCTCGACGCGGATACGCCCCGAAAGTTCTTCGCTTCGGTCCGATGTCCCAATCAGGCCGATTGATTCGCTTAGATAGCGCTGGGCATCGTTCAGGGCAGAACGAGCCGCGGCTTTGTCGTCCAGATTCAATGCCTGCTCGGCTTTGGCGAACTGTGCCTCAGCCTGCTCTATCAAATTGATCCCAGCGGCCTGGGTAGCTGCCCCTTGGCGTAGGTTGAGGATGCCGATGGTGGCAAAGGCGAGCACGGGAATGAGTACGGCCAGGAGAATAAAGAGACGTGCCCTGCTCCCCTTGGTCTGCGCTGGGGGGGTGTAGGGCGGCGTGGTCGGCTGGGTCTGTTGCGGTGGGGTACCCCTGGTTTCGGTTGGTGTCCCAACCCAACCCGCCGAATCGCCCTGTGCCGGGCTGGGTTGCGAGGGATTGCTGACATCAGGCAACAGTTTGCCAGCCATCGCCCAGAGCGATTGACCGCCCTGGATCGCCCCAGCGGACAGCCGCTGCCAGATGGGTGTCGAAGGAGTGGTGGGCTGGGGTGTTTGGCTTTCGGTCGCCGGTGACTGGGCTGCCTGTTGCATCGGCGTAGGTGGTGGCGTGCTGCGCTCGGGCCGTGGCGGCACAGGTGTACGAACCGGAGTGTTTTCCCAAATGGGGGGTATGGGTGGTTGTTGTGCCGCGGTTGGGGGATATTCGTCTTCTGGTGGCAGGCTGTGAACAGGCGGCGTGGCCCGAACCGATGTGGGCAGGCCGCTGGGCACTATCCCTGGCCGAGGTGCTGCTGCGGGGTGTTGGTGTTGATGAAAGACGATCAACAAGCCGGGGGCGTGGGCCTGGCTGCTTTCTTGGCGTAGATAGTCCACCATTTCCATCCGGTTGAGTCTGGTGGTGTTGACAATCGCGCCGCCCAGGGTTTTGACATTGGTGATCAATATCCAATCGCTCTCACCCAGAAAGAGTACGTCACCCTCTTGTATCTGATGGCGATAGATTGAAACTGTAGGCTGGCTATTTCCACCAATTGGATTGGTGAAATGGCTGGGGTCGGGTGGGAACTGCTCCAGGCGGCCATCTGTTGCCAATAACGAAAGGCCAGGGCCGGTGGAAGCGATCATCAAGTGGTTTTGCACAACGGCCACGCAGAGGATGCCCGCCCGTAACTCGGTGGCAGGGTTGCGCCTGTTTTGCGCTGTCAGAAAGGCGTGGGCCGCCTGGATGGCTTTTTCCAAAATGGTGCTCAGCGCGCCGCCCGCGCTGTAATAGGTCTGCTGGAGAAGAGAGTGGATCTCGGCCTGGGCTTTGTCCTGGTTTGGGCTTTCACCCATCAATTCGACCAGGGTATAGAGATTGCCCCGGTGAGCCTGGTCGTCTTCTGGCTCTGGCTCCACCAGGCGGATGGCCTGACTACGCTTGTCGTCGTCGTCCAGAACAAAGGCCAGAAATGTATCGAAACGGGTTGGGTGTTGAGTGCTCATAGTCCGTACAACTCACCATATTTTCCGTGCAGATAGGCCATGTATGGGGCGATGGATAGGGGGCTGCCGGTTGCGTTGCGAATCACTTCGTCGGCGGAATATTTTGTGCCGTGGGTGTAGATGTTTTCGGTCAGCCAGCCGCGCAAGGTGTCGAAAGAGCCTGTGCGAATCTGATCCCGGATGGTTGGGTGGGCCTGTTGGGCGGCGGCAAAGAATTGGGCGCTCATGACATTCCCCAATGTGTAGCCCTGAAAGGCGCCGCCGATGAAGCCCGCATACCAGTGGACATCCTGCAACACCCCATCTCGGTCGTCGGGGGGAACCAACCCCAGGTCTGCTTCCATGCGCGCGTTCCAGGCTTCGGGCAGGTCGGCCACGGCCAATTGGCCGTTGAGCAAGGCGCGCTCCAGATCGAAACGCAACATGACATGCAGATTATAGGTCACTTCGTCGGCTTCCACCCGGATCAACGATGGCTCTACTTTGTTGATAGCCCGATAAAACGTGTCCATGCTGACATTGCCCAATTGGGCCGGGAATTGCTCTTGCAGTGGGGCATAAAAGTGGTGCCAGAAATTTCGGCTGCGCCCAACCAAATTTTCCCACAAGCGCGACTGGCTTTCGTGGACGCCCGACGATGTGCCCGATGCCAGGGGTGTGGCTTCGAGAGCCTGGTCGACGCCCTGCTCGTACATGGCGTGGCCGGTTTCGTGGATGGTTCCAAATAGCCCTGCGCTCAAAAACTCTGCATCCAGCCGGGTGGTGATGCGCACATCGTTGATGGAAAATTTGGTGGCAAAGGGATGGTAGGTCTTGTCCTGGCGACCCCGCTTGAAGTCGTAGCCGAGTGTGCGGGCCACTTCTTCGCCAAAGGCAATCTGCGCGGCTTCGGGGTAGTGCTGGTGCAATACCGAGTCGTCGGCCAGGGGTCTTTCTGCTATGGCCTGGACAAGTGGAACCAACTGGGCGCGTAGATCAGCGAAGAGAGCGCCAATGATGGCCGCATCCATCCCGTAGTCCGAATTTTCGATATGGGGGTCGATGGGTTCGGCGTGGCCGGGAAAATAGGTGGCATAGCGCTTGCTCAAGTCGAGGGTCTTTTCCAGCATCGGGCGTAGTCGGGCAAAATCGTTGTCGGGCCGGGCGGTTGTCCAGGCACTGAAGATGGCTGAGCTATGGTTGGAAGCCTCGACCACAAAGTCCGGGGGGACTTGGGTTGCTTTCGCATATTCGCGGGCGGTGACCCGGAGAAGGGCAGCTTCGTTTGAAGCGTAGGGTTCGTCCGCGTACTCTCGTTGCAGGTCGTCGAGCAGATAGCCGATTCTGTCGTCTGTGAACTTTTCGTGGGCCAGGTGTTGAAGGGTCGCCATCTGACGCCCCCGGGCTTCGGCTCCGCCGGGTGGCATGTAGGTCTGTTGATCCCAGGAGAGAAGCCAGGTTGCAGAATTTAGATCATCCACCTCGGTCAGCCGCTCTTTTAGCTCTTTCATTTTTGGGTGCATGATCGGTTTCCGTGGGTTGGAGCAGGCGTGCAATAGAAGTAGGCAAGTTGAACAGTTTCTATTGTACACCGTGGGGCGCGGCCAGACAAACGGCATGGGAAAATGTGGGGAGGTCGGGCTATTGGGCCGTGCCCCTAAATGGGGCTTGGTTGATAGGAAGCATTGGGTGAATTGGTTGAGGTCTGGTAAAGTTGTGCTTTTATTCAACTATGCAGATCTACTGACGATACAGAGTGCGCACATGTCTATTTCTTCGACCCACTTTGACAGATTCTCCCCTTTTTACGATTGGGATTACCGCGACTATCGGGATGATATTCAGTTGGTGGTGGATGTGGCCCACAATGCTGGCGATAGTGCGGGCAATAATGCGGGCAATAGTGCCTTGGAGATGGGCTGCGGTACGGGGCGGGTGCTGGTTCCTCTGGCGGCCACGGGCTGTCGGGTTGTGGGTGTGGATAGCAGCCCGGCTCTGCTTGAACTTGCCCGACAAAAAATTGCCCAGGCCGGTGTGGGCGCGCGCGCTTCCCTGGTGCAGGCCGATCTGCGGACATTCTCGTTGCCAGAAAAGGATTTTGACTTTGCCTTTTGTGTCAGCAACACCCTGATGCATCTCAGCACCCAGGCGGATCAATTGGGCGCGTTGCAGGTGGCCCACAGCCATCTGCGTCCTGGTGGGTGGTTGTTGGTCGATTTGTTCAACCCAGACATCCCCCACTTGACGGCTATCTCTGGGGTACAGGAGTTGGCCGATAGGTGGGAAGACGCAGAACGGGCTGCATCGGTTCTTAAGTGGGTGGTGCGTCGGGTGGACGTGGCCCGTCAATTGCAGGAGACAACATTTATCTACGAATCTGTGTTTGCCGACGGACGGGTCGAGAAGGTTGTGCTACCGTTCACTTTGCGCTTTCTGTGGCCCAGCGAGGGCGTCTTACTGCTGGAAAAAGCAGGCTTTCGGGTCGAGGCGCTTTGGGGTGATTTCGACGGCAACGAGTACGAAAGCGACAGCGAGCATCTGATCTTTCTGGCCCAAAAGAAATAGAGCACGCAACACGCGCAAAGGACGGATCAAGGCAGATGGTTCTAAAGCCCTGATCCGTCCTTTGCGTTCAATGCTTGTTCTGTTCTTTCTTATCCCTGGGCTTTGCGCCATTCCTCATATTCGGCCCGGGCTTCCTCCGAGAGCGGGTAATATTTGCGTAGTTCGCCCCCTTGCTCCAGGCGCATCCGCGAAAATTCTTCCCATTCCACATGCTCGCTGGCCTTTTTGATCAGCTCTGGGGCCAGGGCAATAGGCACACAGACAATGCCATCGTCGTCGGCCACGATAATATCACCGGGCATGACCAGCACATTGTTGCAGGCAATGGGCACATTTACGGCAAAGGGTGCGATATTGGTCTGGGTGTGAAAGTTGGGCGTTGTTCCTTTCAGCCACAAGCCCAGCCCCAAATCTTTGGCGTGGGGGTAGTCGCGTATGCAGCCATCGATGACCACACCTGCGCCGCCTTTGCCTTTGAAATAGGTGAGCATCATTTCGCCAAAGATACCCGCGCTGAGGTCGCCTCTGGCATCCACTACTACTATATCGCCAGGCTGGGTGTGATAGAGCACATGGCGATGGAGTTGTTTTTCTGGGTCGGCGTATTCATCCACTTTGTAAATATCTTCGCGCTTGGGCATCATTTGCAGGGTGAGCGCAGGGCCAACAACGGTTGCACCGGGTGTGCGCGGGATGGGGCCGCGGATGTTGGGGTCGCGGATGCCCAATCGGGCCAGTTCGCCACTGGCTGTGGCGCTACCGATGTTTTTCAGAGCATCGATCAGTTCCTTGGGTGGGCGTTGAATGTCAGGGGTAGTAACCATTTGTGGTCTCCAATGCGGCATGGGGAAATCGGAATGTGGAAGTGGTCGTCGTTTTGTACCGGCGTACCGTGACGATCACCCGTATGGTACACCATTCCGTCGGAAAAGGGTAGCGGAAAAATAATGTGGAGTGGGCGATCATGGGTCATACCCACGATGCCCACTCCACATTCTGCCTTCTCACTTGTGCCTTCTCAATTTAGCTTCGAAATCAACATTCGCTGTAGCCACACACAAAACACTTCTTGCAGCCTTCCACATTCAGAAAGGCCGCCTCGCCGCAGTCTGGGCAGAGGTCGCCGATAGGGCGGTCGGCCAGGGGCAAGGCCATCTGTTCGCCGCTCACCGCTTCGGGGGGGTCGGGTAGTCCGCTCAGATGCTCGGCGATGACCTGGGCCACTCCATCGGGCAGGCTGCGCACCCGGTTGGCTCCAAAGCCCAGCGAGCGCCCACCTCCAATACCTGCCATTTCGTCCATCACCCAGCGCAGCCGTTCGGATGGTGGCAGCGCTGCCGGCATCCGCAGGGTCAGGCTGATCAGCCGACCCATGGCCTCGCTCACTGCACTCACATCACTGCCCGCTTTGCCGATGTTCAAAAAGACTTCGAAGGGCTCGCCTGCCTCGTCGCTGTTGACTGTGATGTACGCAGCACCCAGCGGCGTATCTTTGCGATAGGTATTGCCCTGTAGCAGCTTGGGCCGTGGGCGTTTTGTGAAGGCGGGCACGACTTCGTTGGGGTGGTGGCCGTTCGTGCCATTCGCATAGCCGTTGAGGGCGATGGTTTCGGGGGCATCGTCCTCTTTTTTCTCCTCTTTCTTGCCCTTGGTGGCCTTGGTTTCCAGCACCACCTCCTGGCGGCTGCCGGTCACGTAGACAGTTAGCCCTTTGCAGCCCAACTCCCACGCCAGCAGATAGGCCTTTGCCACGTCTTCTTCGGTGGCGTCTTCGGGGAAGTTGCACGTTTTGCTGATGCTGTTGTCCACAAATGCCTGGATAGCAGCCTGCATGCGTACATGTTCGTCTGCGCTGATATCACTGCTCACCACAAAGGTGTGGCGCAGGTCGTCGGGCAGGTCGCTCAGGTCTTGGCACGATCCGTAGGTGGCCGCGTGCTGCTTGATGCGCTGTTTGCGGGCATCGCTCAGTCCGCTTTTGTCCAGGGCCTGCTCGAAAAGGGGACTGGTGTAGACGAGTTCCACATCTTTGTCGCCGTCTTTGAAGTGGCGGATGTAGCCCAGGGCAAAGACTGGCTCGCACCCATAGCCCTCGCAACCGCTGACTGTCGCGATTGTGCCGGTGGGGGCCACGGTGGTCTGGGCGGCATTGCGAATGCCATACTGCTCGATTCCCTGGACAATCCCAGGCCAATCGACCGATGGACGTCCCCAATCCCGGTTGTAGGAGGCAATGGGTGTGGGTGGTTGCCACATCATGCCGCCAGCCTTGTTGGGGTCGTAGATGCTCCCTTCGAAGGCCAAGAATGGGCCGCGCTCTTCCGAGAGTTCGACGCTTTTGGCCATGCAGTGATAGCGCACAAATTCCATGATCTGCCCGGCAAACTCCTGGCCTTCTTCGCTGCCGTAGCGGATGCCCAGCTTGTACATCAGATCACCCAACCCCATGATGCCCAGCCCAATGCGTCGGGCGCGGAAGGCGGCTTCGGCCACTTCGGGCACAGCTGGCACATAGGCATTGGCGCTCACCACATTGTCCAAAAAGTGGGTGCTTTCCCGGATGGTCTCTTCCAGTGCCGCCCAATCCACATGGGTGTTGCCTTTGGTATCTTCGACGACGTGCACGCCCAGATTGATCGATCCCAGGCAGCAATTTTCGTAGGGGCCAAGCCACTGTTCACCGCACGGGTTTGTTGCTTCCAGATCATACAGATGGGGCACCGGGTTCGAGCGGTTGGCCGCGTCGATAAAGAGAGTGCCCGGTTCGCCGTTGCGGTGCGCGTAGTGGATGATCTTGTCGAATAAGTCCCGTGCCCGCACGGTTTGGCGAACTTTGCCGTCCCGTGGGCTACGCAAATGAAAATCGGTATCGTTCTTGACCGCCTGCATAAATTCGTCGGTGATGGCGACGGAGATGTTGAAATTGGTGACAGTGCCTTCTTCGGCTTTGCAGGTGATAAATTGCTCGATGTCTGGGTGATCCACCCGCAGCACGCCCATATTGGCGCCACGCCGGGTTCCGCCCTGGGCAATCTCGCCAAATGCTTGATCATAGACCCGCAAGAAACCCACCGGCCCTGTGGCCCGCCCTGACGAGGTATGCACCACATCGCCTTTGGGGCGCAGACGGCTAAAGCTGAATCCATTGCCGCCGCCTGTCTGTTGAATCAGTGCTGCTACACGCAGTGTGCTAAAAATGCCATCCGATTCCCGCCCCATGTCGTCGGAAATGGGCAGCACAAAACAGGCCGCCAACTGGCCCAACGGCGTGCCTGCACCGGTAAAAGTGGGGCTGTTGGGGAAGAAGCGCAGCTCGGTGAGGAGATCATAGAAAGTCTTTGCTGTGGAATCCACGTCGCCGTCATGTAGTTCTTCGGCCCCGGCAATGTGGCGTGCCACCCGGTAGAACATCCCAGCGGCGCTTTCGAGCAGGCTTCCGTCGATATCCCGGCGTAGATAACGGCGTTCGAGAACCTTCAAGCTGTTCTCGCTCAGGTTGATGGTGTCGTCGTCCACATAGCTCGGTGGTATAGTGTGTGTTTTTTGCCCCTTGATCACCTCAAATGTAGTGAAGGTTTTTGAAGCAATTGAGGCGTTTGGGGCAGCAGGGGGGACAGCCAGTTGGGACATTGAGGGTGACTCCTCTCACAAAAATGAAGATGGACAAAGTGCGCGGATGCGCCTGCGTAGCGGCTCCGGAGCATCTATGCAAAGGGTCTGCCACGCACTATTCTGTGTTGGTAATGTTTTGTAATTTAACGTAGAGGTGTAAGCGGACTTTTTTTGAGACCAACGAGCCTGG